>DAOMFQ010000191.1:0-4600 GCA_035429905.1 Gemmatimonadales bacterium | reverse complement strand
AGGCCTACGAGCTGCAGTCGCGGGCGCGCCAGATCTCGCAGGTCCTGCTGCGGCGCCAGATCGACAACCGTTTCGCGACGAGTAAGGCGCAGTTCGACATCGAGGCGCGCGTCCGCGAGATGCTGGCGCACGGCATCTATCCGATCGCCCGGATCGTCGTGGCCAAGGACCCGCTCCTCGCCGAGCGGAAGCCGGCGTGGGCCATCCGGACCGCCGACGGCGGGCTCTGGCGCGACCGCCGCGGCACCGCGTGGGTGGACGCCTTCAACGACTCGGTGTGGGTGTACGCCGCGCAGCTGGCGGCGGAGGCGGTCCGGATGGGGTTTGCGGAGGTGCAGTTCGACTACGTGCGGTTCCCCGACGAGCCCCGCGCCCGGATGGCCACCGCCGTCTTCCCCGCGCGCCGCCCGGGGGAGTCCACGCGGCAGGGCGTCCAGCGCAACCTCCGCCTGCTCCGCTCGCGCATGCAGACGCTCGAGGTGCCGATGACGCTCGACGTCTTCGGGATGACGACGGTGATGACGCACGACATGGGGATCGGTCAGGTATGGGAGGACCTCGTGACCACCTCGGACGTGGTGCTCCCGATGGTGTACCCGAGCCACTACGCCCGCGGGATGTATGGCACGCCGGTGCCCAACGCGGAGCCGTACCTCGTGGTGCGCCGCGCGCTGGAGGACGGACTCCGCCGGAGCGCCCTGCTGCAGGAGCCGGCGAGCATCCGCCCCTACCTCCAGGCGTTCACGCTCGGCGCGCCGCGGTACTCCGGCGAGCACGTGCGCGCCCAGATCCGCGCGGCCGCGGACCTGGGCATCCAGAGCTGGGTGTTGTGGAACCCGCGGAGCGACTACCGGGAGGCGGGGCTCGCGCCCGCCAGGCTGGCCCTGGGCTCCCAGCCGGTGATGTAGCCGGCGAGGGCGCTCGCCGCCGTGGTGTAGGGGCTGGCAAGGTAGAGCTGCCCGGGGCCGGACCGGCCGGGGAAGTTGCGGTTGATGGCGCTCACGGTGACGGTCTTCCGATCATAGCTCACGCCGGGCCCCGCGTTGATGCAGGCACCGCAGGAGGGCTCGATGATCTCCGCCCCCACCGCGCGGAAGACGTCGAGGTAGCCCCGCGCCTCCGCATACCGCTTCACGTCCTGGCTGCCGAACTGGATGTAGAACCGCACGCCGGGCGCCACCCGCTCCCCCGCCTCCGCCGCCTCCCGCAGCACCGCAGCGTACATGTCCATGTCCTCCTTCTTTCCCGCCGTGCAGCTCCCGGCGTACGCGATGTCCACCGCCACCCGCTCGCCCAGCTCGCGGATGAACTGGCCGTTGCCGGGGTCGCCCGGGAGGGCCACCATCGGCTCGAGCGTCGCGGCGTCGATGTCGATGACCTCCTCGTACTCCGCGTCGGGGTCAGAGCGGAGCCCGGCGGTCATCCGCTCGACCTCGGGGCGCGCCATCCCCCGTTCCCGCACCAGGTAGTCCACCGTGACGGCGTCGGGCGCCACGATGCCGGTGAAGGCCCCCACCTCGGCCGCCATGTTGGTCATTGTGGCCCGCTCGTCGATGGACAGCGCCTCCACCGCGGGGCCGGCGTACTCGACGATCTTCCCGATGGCGTGGCCGTTCTTGACGTAGGGGTGCCGCAGGATCTGGAGCATGAAGTCCTTGGCCGTGACGTTGGCCGGCTTCCGGCCGCGGACCCGGACCAGCACCGACGGCGGCACCTTGAGCCGCACGTCCTTGGTGAGCCAGGAATTGAAGATGGCGGTGGTGCCCACCCCGAACGCCACGCACCCCACCGCGCCGCTGTGCGGGGTGTGGCTGTCGCTGCCGATGATCACCTGGCCGGGGAGGGCGTGCCGCTCCAGCATCTTCGAGTGGCAGATGGCCTCCGACCCCTGGACGATGCTGTTCCGCGCCGTCCGCGGCAGCTCGCCGTAGAGGGTGATCCCCTGTTCGGCGGCGAATTCCTCCTGCTTCCGCTTGAGCTCCAGCGCCACGTCGAGCAGCCCCTCCGCCTTGCGGGCGTCGGTCATGGCCAGCTCGAGGAAGGTCAGGTGGTCGCGGAAGAAGAAGATGGACCCCGGGTCCACCACCTTCTCGCCGGCGCCCACCATGTCCCGCCAGAAGATGGCGGCCATCGGCGTCACGTACTCGTGGCTGAAGCGGATGTCGGTGCGGACGAAGCCCTCGTCGCCCGGCTGGACGTACGGCACGCCGACCCGGTCACCGGAGAGGTCCGTCACCCAGCGCCGGGCGATGACCTTCTCCGCCAAGGTCATCGGCCGCCTGGCGGTGGTCACGGCCGGCACCTGCACCTTGCCCTGCAGCCGCGCCACGTTGTACTGGAAGAGCCCGCCGTGCTCGATGATGCCCTGATCCCGCCCTCGCCGGCGGTGAAGACGGCGAGGGGAATCGCCTCCCCCCGGCGCACCCGGTCGAGGATCGAGAAGTCGGTGGTGGTGAAGATGCCGAGGTTCTGGCAGTTCTCCCGGTAGATGCGCTCGATGTTCTCGGCCACGACGAGCCGGATGCCCGCCATCTGCTCGGCGTAGGGCGACTGCTCACGGCTGGACCCCTTGCCGCGCCGCTTGCCGCTCACGGAGGCGACGAACCCGCCCTGCCGCACCGCCCCCCGGGTGATCGGGAACTCCTCGCCGCACTTGAGGCCCAGGTAGGGGAAATCGCCCAGCGTCTGGTCGTAGTAGTAGCAGATGTAGGCGGGGGTGATCTCATCGGTGGAGATGTCGTCGCGCAGCCGGATGGCCGGCGTCCAGGCCAGGTCTTCCCCGGCCAGCTGGCTCCGGACGAGGGCGGCGTCCGCGGTGAGGTAGAGGAACCGCCCCTCGAAGCGGATGGCGTCCGGCAGGGTGGCGATCGGTCGGGTCTTGAGCGATTCGAGCATGGCGTGCGCGTCTCCTGGATGCCGGAAAATGCCCGTGCGGAGGGACCGGAGCAAGGATTGTTGGCGGTGCGCCGGGGCCGGGCTACAATTCGCGCATGCGATTCCTCCCCCTGGCCCTGGCGGCCGCCAGCCGCCGGCAGCCGGGCGTCATCTGGACGCTCAATGACTCCGGCAACCCGCCGTGGGTGTACGCGGTGGATACCGCCGGACGGACGCTCGAGGTGTACGCCGTGCGCGGGGCGCAGAACTTCGACTGGGAATCGCTCACGATCGCCCCCTGCCCCGCCGGCAGCTGCCTCCTCGTCGGCGACACCGGCGACAACCCCGAGCGCCGGGCCAGCGTGACGCTCTACCGGATTCCCGAGCCGACGCTGCCCACGCCCCCCACCGGCACGATGACCCCGAGCGCCCCCGCCGAGTCGCTGGTGGTGCGCTACCCCGACGGCGCCCACGACAACGAGGCGATCTACGCCGACTCCCTCGGCACCGTCTACTTCGTGACCAAGGGCCGCTCGACCGGCATCCTGCTCTTCCGGGTGCCCGCCGCCGCCTGGGGCAGCACGGGGCCGGTCACCGCGGAGCTGGTGGACACCCTCCCGATCGTGCCGGACATGCACGCCGGCCGCTGGGTGACGGACGCCGCCATTTCACCCGACGGGCGGCGGTCCGCACCTACGAGACGGTCTTTCTCTTCCGCGTCGGCGCGGACGGCCGGCTCACCCCCGACAACGGACTGGCCTGCACGTTCGGCTCGACCCTGGAGCCCCAGGGCGAGGGTGTGACCTGGCTCGACAACCGGCGTCTCCTCTTCACCAGCGAATCGTCGCCGAACGCGAGGGGGACGCTCTTCCTCGTGGAATGCGGCCAGCCCTGACCGGGCCCCTTCACCCTTCCGCTCCCCGACCCGCATGATCGCTCCCCTGCGCGCCGCCGTGCTCTTCGCCACCCTCGCCGCGGCTGCCTCGCCGCTGGCCTCCCAGACCGACGTGGACCGCGCCGCCCAGGCGGTGTCAACCGACGTCATCCGGGCCCACATCGAGTTCCTGGCCAGCGACGCCCTCGAGGGCCGCGGCAACGGCACGCGGGGCGGCGACCTCGCCGCGCGGTACATCGCCGCGCAGTTCGTGCGGCTCGGCCTCCAGCCCGCGGGCGACAGTGGCAGCTTCTTCTTCCGCGTCCCGCTCATCGGGTTCACCCCGTCGCCCACCCTGGCCATCGGGGGAAAGGCGCTGGCCTACCCCGGGGAGTTCGTCCTCAACCCGATGCGGTGGGACTCGCTGACGACCGTCGACGCGCCGCTGGTCTTTGCGGGGTACGGCATCGTGGCGCCGGAGTATCAGTGGAACGACTACGCCGGGCTCGACGTGAAGGGGAAGGTCGTGGCGGTGCTGGTGAACGACCCGGGGCTGCACGACCCGTCCATCTTCAAGGGCCGGATCCTGACCTACTACGCCCGGTGGACCTACAAGTACGAGGAGGCGGCCCGGCAGGGCGCTGCAGGCGTGCTCCTCATCCACACCGAGGAGAGCGCCACCTACCCGTGGGGGGTGGTCGAGGGGAGCCTCACCGGCCGGCAGGTGCGGCTCGAGACGGCGCCGACCTCGCTCCTGGCCGCGGGATGGATCCAGCACGACGCCATGGCCGGAGTGTTCCGCGCGGCGGGGAGGAACCTCGATTCGGCGATGGCCGCGGCGGGGAAGCCCGG
>DAOMFQ010000190.1:0-4603 GCA_035429905.1 Gemmatimonadales bacterium | reverse complement strand
CCCCGCGAGCACCTGTGGGCCGTATCGCTTGGTGCGCACCCGCCGATCCAGCAGCACGACCACCCCGACGTCCGAGGTGGAACGGATCAGCCGCCCGAAGCCCTGCTTCAGCTTCAGCGCGGCATGCGGGAGCAGGTACCCCATGAACCCGTCCTCTCCCGCCTCGGCGAGGCGTTCCAGCCGCGCCGCCGTGATCGGCTCGGACGGGACCTTGAAAGGCAGCTTGCAGAGCACGAGCCCGCGAAGCGCCCGTCCGGGCACGTCCACTCCCTCCCAGAACGAGTCCGTTCCAAGGAGGATCGCGTTGCCCGCGTCGCGGAAGCGGCGGAGCAGCGTGTCCCGCCCCGCCTCCCCCTGCACCAGGAGCGGCCAGCGCGGGTCGAGCATGCCGCGCAGCTGCTGGGCGGCCCGCCGCAGGGCGGCGTGGCTCGTGAACAGGACGAAGAGCCCGCCGTCGGCGGCATGCGCCAGGTCGGTGACGGCCTGCGCGAGCGCCGCATCGTGCGCCGCCTCGTCCTCGCGCGGATCGGGGAAATCGTCCGGAATGCCGAAGAGGCACTGCGAGGGGTAGTCGAACGGCGAGGCAAACACCTCGCGCGTGGTGACCGGGCTCGGCGCCTCCGACAGCCCGAGCCGACGCTCCAGGAACTCGAACTCCCCGCCGGCCGCCAGCGTGGCGCTGGTGAGGATGACCGTCTCGAGCCGGTCGAACAGCAGCTGGCGCAGCACCGGCGCCAGGTCGAGGGGCACCGCGGCGAGTTGTGTGTGCTGGCGCTTGGCGCCCGAGCGCTCGATCCAGCGGACCGTGGGGGCGCCGCCCGCCGGCGGGCGCAGCGTCCGGTTGAGCCCGTCGGACGCCCCGTCGAGCCGGCGGACCACCGCCCGCATCTCGAGCAGCAACTGGTCGCCGCGCTCCGTGGATTCCACCTGTGCCAGCCGGTCGGCGATGGTCTCGACCTGGGTCTTGATCTGGTCGAAGCTGGACAGGAGCGCGTCGAGCTCCATGCGGAGCCCTCCCTCCCACGCCGCGTCCTTGTCGAACTCCTCGGTGAGCCGGAGCTGCCCCCCGCCGCCGCCCTCGACCAGCCCGTGCAGCCGGAGGAAGAGCTGGTCGGCCGCCCGGCGCGCATCGCCGATGGCCGGAAGCAGCCGCTCGCGGATGAGATCGAGGCTGGCCCGGCTGAGGAGATCTCCCCGCGCGGACAACTCCATCACCAGCGATGGCGCGAGCCCCTTCCGGTTCCGCTCGAACCGGCCCAGCAGCCGCTGCACGCCGCGGCTCGTGACCTGGGTGCCGAGGTGGGAGGCCGCCACATCCTCGAGATGGTGGGCCTCGTCGAGGATCAGCCGCTTGTAGGGCGGCAGCACAGCCGCTTCCTCCCAGTTGTCCGAGGCCTGCCTGACCGCGAGGTCCGCGGCCAGCAGGTGGTGATTCACCACCACGATGTCAGCCTCGGCGGCCCGGCGCCGCGCCTTGAACAGGAAGCACTGGTCGAAGAACGGGCACTGCACCCGGGTACAGAGGTCCGCCTCGGCGCAGATCTCGTCCCAGACCTCGCCGGAGGGCTGTACCGCCAGGTCGCTGAGCGTGCCGTCCGCGGTGCGCGACGCCCATTCGGCCAACGACACGAGTTCGTCCTGCCGTTCGGGCTCCAGGAGGCTTTGCTGTGCCCCGGTGGCGTGCTGCAGGCGGGAGAGACAGAGGTAGTTCCGCCATCCCTTGAGCAGGGCAAACCTGGGGGCCCAGCCATCCACCGCCAGCGCCTCGCGCAGCATCGGCAGATCCTTCCCCACCAGCTGCTCCTGCAGGTTGATCGTGTTGGTGCTGACGATGGTCCGCTCGCCATTGGCTCGCGACCAGGCCAGTGCCGGCACCAGGTAGGCGAAAGACTTGCCGACGCCGGTGCCCGCCTCGAGCACCAGCACGCCGCCGTCGTTGTACCCGTCGGCGATGTACGCCGCCATGTCGCGCTGGCTCGGCCGATCCTCGTACTGGCCGAGCACCCGCGCCACGGGGCCATGTTCGCCGAGCGTCTCGACCACCGCGTAGGGATCGAGCCGTTCCGCCGAGCGCTCCCGTGGCACCTCGACGACCACGTACAGGCGCTCCGCCGCGTTGTCGAGAATGCCAAAGCCGACGCCGCCGTCGTGCAGCCGTGCGGCCACCGAGAGGTCCGCCTCCGACGGCTCGAGGTGGCCGCTGGGATGATTGTGGAGCAGCATCTGGCCGCGCTGGGCCACGCCGGGGAGCGCGAGCACCATGGCCACGGTCCCCCGCGCCACGGCCCTCGCGCCGGTCACGACGCCAATGGCGTCCACGTCGGCCACGAAGGACACTTCCCGGCCGCCGGCCGAGCGAATCTCGGCCGCCAGCAGGAGCCGTACTTCGGGGGCAATCCGGGCTTCAGGCAGGCGAGGCACCGCTCACGTCTTGAGTTCCTTCTTCTTCGCCGCGGGGAAGAGCACGTTGTTCAGGATCAGCCGGTACCCCGGCGAATGGGGGTGAAGCGACAGGTCGGTCGGCGCGTCGCCGATCTGGTGCTGCGGGTCCTCGGGATCGTGGCCGCCGTAGAAGGTCCAGGTTCCCTGCCCGTGCTCCCCATGAAGATACTTGGCCCACGGCGCGCCCGGTTCGTCCGCCAGGATCGTCACGCCCGGCTTGATCCGGCTCTTCCGGAACGAGGTGGTCAGCCCGTAGAAGTCGGGGATGGTCTCCCGGTGGTTCTGGACCAGCATCGTCGCCACGGGGTCGATCTTGGCGCTGAAGTTGAACGCACGAAAACTGCCGAGTTCCTGCCGGCGGCTGAGCGCATTTACTTCGTGGCCGTCAATATCGGAGAATTGCGAGACGGTCGGGCTCAGTTCCAGCCGGGCGTTCTGGAACGCGAGGGCCCGGCTCCAGTCCATCTTGGCGGTGGCGCCGGGGTCCATCGGCGTCTGGTCGGCGTAGGCGGCCGCGATGTCCACCCCTGCGCCAGCCAGCGCCAGGTCCAGCGTTTCGGTGGCAGCGCACATCGCGAACAGAAACCCGCCCTGCGCCACGTACGCCGAGATCGCCTCGGCGACCGCGCGCTTCTCCGCGGGAACGTTGGGGAAGCCGAGCGACCGCGCCATGGCGGTGTTGCGCTCGACCATCTCCGTCAGCCACGGCGCGCCGGCATACGTGATGTAGAACTTCGAGTACTGGCCGGTGAAGTCCTCATGGTGCAGGTGCAGCCAGTCGTACCGCGCCAGCCCGGCCCCGCCCGGCGTCAGCACCTCGGGGTCCCAGACCTTCGCGAAGTTGATCCCGGCGTACCGGAGCGCCATCGTCACGGCGTCGTCCCACGGCGCGGCGTTCGGCGGCGCATAGACCGCCACGCGCGGCGCCTTCTCGAGCGGCACCGCCTCCATGTTGCCCGCCTGGATGTCGGCCCGGATGCCGAGCACGGTGCCCTCATCGAGGGCCTCCGCCGTCACCCCCGACAACGCCGCGTCGCGGCCCGTGACCGGATCCGAGGGCAGGAGGAACGAGCCGCTCCGGTAGTTGAGGAACCACTCGGCCCGGCCGCCGCGCTCGAGCAGGCGGAAGACCACGCCGTAGGCCTTCAGGTGGTCCGCCTGCGCATCGTCCATCGGCACCAGCAACCAGGGGGCTGCGCCGCGCGCCGGCACGCGGAGGGAGAGGAACGGCGCCCAGGCCAGGGCGCCACCCGCACTGAGGAGGAAGTCGCGGCGTCGCATCAGCTGTCCGGAATCCCGCCGCGCGCCGTGTCCAGCATCCGGCGCGCCTGCGGCACCGCGGCGCTCCCCGGGTAGGCCAGGATGAGATGCTCCAGCTGGTCGACGGCCTGCTGGGTCCGGCCGAGCGAAAGGAGCAGGCGCGCCAGTTCCAACTCCGCGGCGGGAGCGGTGGCCGGCGCCACCGAATCGCTCGCGAGCCGGAAGAGCCGCTCCGCGGCCTCCCACTGGCCGCGGGCCGCGTCAATCCGGCCGGCAAGCAGCCGCACTTCGGACCCGCCGCCCTGGGGCGGGAGCGTATTCGCGACCGCGATCAGCCCCGTCACCGCGCCGGCGGAATCTCCGCGCGCGAGCGCCAGCAGCGCCGTCCCGAGCGCCGGCAGCGAGTCGACCTCGATCGGCTGGATGAGCGCCAGCATCGAGGTGCGCGCGGTGGCTTCCTCCCGGCTGCCCGCGAACGGGCCCGCCGCACGCAATGCCGTCGCCGCGCCCTCCAGGTCGCCCTGGTAGAGCTTGATGAGCCCGCTCAGCGCCAGCGCCTCGACCGTGCTGTCGGAGGCCAGCACCGCCTGGGCCCGCCCGAGCTGGCCCTGACGAATCCAGCCCTGCGCCACGTCCAAGGTGAGACGGCCGGCGTTTTCTTCGCCGAGCGTCTTCCGCAGATCGTCGAGCTGCCGTTGGGCTTCCTCCACCTGTCCTTCCCGCAGCAACACGGTCACCAGGGTGGCCGTCGCGCTGGCGGCCATGTCCGGCGGCGCGGTGCCGTCGGCGGCCAATTGCGAGAGCATCCGGCGCGCGGATTCGGCGTCGCCGCCGTCGGCGTACGACCGCGCCGCCTCGAGCCGAACCCTGGAGGCGCCGGCGCCGCTGGTGCGCAATGCGA
>DAOMFQ010000189.1:0-4611 GCA_035429905.1 Gemmatimonadales bacterium | reverse complement strand
GTGGCGCTCCTGTTCTCGGTGGTCGCCTTCCTCTTAACGAGAGTCGTGCCGTGATCGAACGTGAAGCGACCATCGTCAACCCGCTCGGAATGCACGCCCGGCCCGCGGCCCGCCTCGTCAAGCTGGCGGCCACGTTCGAGTCGCACATTGAGATCGTCAAGGACGGGCTCTCGATCAACGGCAAGAGCATCATGGGCGTCATGATGCTGGCCGCCGAGTGCGGCAGTTCCATCACCCTCCGCGCCGACGGCCCGGACGCGGAAGCGGCACTGGAGGCGCTTGCGGCGCTGGTGGCGGAAGGGTTCGGCGAATCGTGAGCATGGACCGGCTCCTCCAGGGCATCGGCGTCTCGCCGGGCGTCGGGTTCGCCCCGGCCATGGTGGTGCACTGGGGCTTCCCGGAGGTCCCCGACCGCACGGTCGAGGAAGCCGAGATCGACGGCGAGGTGCGCCGCCTCCACGGCGCCGTGCAGGAGGCGGTCGAGGGGCTCGAGGCACTCCGCGAACGGGTCCTCCAGCGCGCCGGCGTCGAGGAGTCGCGGATCTTCGAGGCCCAGATCCTGATGGTCCAGGACTCCGACTTCCTGGCCGGGGTCGAGACGCTGATCCGGAACAACCAGCTGAGCGCGGAAACGGCCTACGAGTTCAAGGCGCTCGAGCTGCGCAACCTGTGGGCGAGCTCGGGCAGCGCGCAGCTTCGTGAACGGCTGACGGACCTGACCGCCATTCAGCGGCGGGTCGTGCTGAAGCTGATGGGCGGGTCGGAACGGGAGCCCTGGTCCGGCGCTCTCGACGAGCAGGTCATCGTGGTGGCCCACGAGCTGTCGCCGGGCCTCACCGTCCAACTGGACCGAGAGCACGTGGTGGGGCTGGTGAGTGAGGAAGGGACCCGTACCTCGCACGCCGCGATCCTGGCGCACTCGCTCGGCATCCCCGCCGTCATGGGCGTGACCGGCGCATTGCAGCGGGTGCGGGACGGTCAGATGCTGCTGCTCGACGGGCGGAGCGGCGTCGTCATTCTCGACCCGACCCGAAACGAGCTCGACGCGGCGAAGACCCGGCTCCATCGCCGGCACCGCCTCGAGTTGAAGCTCGAGGCCGGGCTCACCGCACCGGCGGTCACCCCGGACGGCCGCACCATGACCCTGCGGGGCAACGTCGACCTCCCGGAGGAGATCGAGCCGGCCGTGCGGCATGGGGCCCAAGGCGTGGGGTTGCTGCGAACCGAGTTTCTGCTGACGGGCCGGGCCGTGGTTCCGTCCGAGTCCGAACAGGCCGACTACTTCCGCCGGGTGGCGCAGGCCTTCCCCGGCCAGCCGATCGTGGTGCGCACCTTCGACCTGGGCGGGGACAAGTTTCCCGCGGCCTTCGACGCGCCGCACGAGGCGAATCCCTTCCTCGGCTGGCGGTCCATCCGGGTCTGCCTCGATCACCCGGAAATCTTCCGGCCCCAGCTGCGCGCGCTGCTCCGGGCGGCGGTGGGGCGCGACCTCCGCATCATGCTCCCGCTCATCACCCGCGTGGAGGAGGTGCTGCAGGTGCGCGCCCTGCTCGAGGAGGAGCGTGCCACGCTCGAGCGCGCCGGCGAGCCGCTGCCGGGGCGGGTGCCGCTCGGTGTCATGATCGAGACGCCGGCGGCGGTGATCCTGGCGGACCGCCTCGCGGCGGTGTCCGACTTCTTCAGCATCGGCACCAACGACCTCACGCAATACACCCTGGTGGTGGACCGGGGCAACGCGCGGCTCGCCGAGCGGTTCACCACGGAACACCCCGCCATCCTGCGTCAGCTCCGTACCGTGCAGGCGGCCGCCACGGCGGCCGGCATTCCCGTCAGCATCTGCGGCGAGATGGCTTCGGAGCCGTTGTCCGCGGTGCTGCTGATGGGCCTCGGCTTCGTGGAACTCAGCGTCGCGCCGCCCGCCTTGCCCCTCCTCAAGCTGGTCGTGCGGAGCGTGCCGGCCGGTGTCGCCGAAGAGGCGGCGCGGCGCTCGTTGGAGGCCGCCGATGCCTCCGCGGTGCGTGACATCCTGCGCGTGGCGGTCGGCACCCACCTCGATCTTGGGCTCATCGACCCGGCGGGCGCGTTGCCTGCCTCCAACCCGGCCGCTAGCTTTCCCTGAGGTCGGCGCTTCCTTACCTCCTCAACCGGTTCTGCGATGACTGCCAAGCGTGCCCATCCCAAGCGATACCTCTTCACCTCCGAGTCCGTGACCGAGGGCCACCCCGACAAGGTGGCCGACCAGATCTCCGACGCCGTGCTCGACGCGATCCTCGCGGAAGACGCCAACGGCCGGGTGGCGTGCGAGACCATGGTCTCCACCGGCATGGTCATGGTCTCCGGGGAAATCACCACCAAGACGTACGTGGACATCCCGGGGATCGTGCGGAACACCGTCGAGCGGATCGGCTACAACGACGCCACCTACGGGTTCGATGCGCACCACTGCGCGGTGCTCTCGTCGATCGGCCGCCAGTCGGCGGACATCGCGATGGGCGTCGACGAGGTGGGCGGCAAGGAGCAGGGGGCCGGCGACCAGGGCATGATGTTCGGGTATGCCACCCGCGAAACCCGGGAGCGGATGCCGCTGCCGATCATCCTGGCCCACCGGATCGCCGAGCGGCTGGCCGATGTCCGGAAGGGAAACAAGGGCCTCGACCAGCTCGAGTGGCTGCGACCCGACGGCAAGTCCCAGGTGTCGGTGGAGTACGAGGGCGACCGGCCGGTGGCCGTGCGCACCGTCGTGGTGTCCACGCAGCACGCGGAACGCCATGCCGGCCGGCAGCTGGCGCACTCCACCATTCGCCAGGCCATGATCGAGCATGTCATTCGCCCGGTGCTCGAGAAGGCAGGATTCGGCGAGGGCCGGACCAAGTTCCTGGTCAACCCGACCGGCCGGTTCGTCATCGGCGGCCCGCACGGCGACGCCGGGCTCACCGGCCGGAAGATCATCGTGGACACCTACGGCGGCATGGCCCGGCACGGCGGCGGCGCGTTCAGCGGCAAGGATCCGTCGAAGGTTGACCGGAGCGCCGCGTACGCCGCACGGTGGGTGGCCAAGAACATCGTCGATGCCGGGCTGGCGCGGCGGTGCGAGGTGCAGGTGGCGTACGCGATCGGCGTGGCCGAGCCGGTCTCCATCATGGTGGACACCTTCGGCACGGGGGAGATGCCCGACGCCCGCCTCGAACAGATCGTCGGACGGGTGTTCGACCTCACGCCACGGGGCATCATCTCGGCGCTCAAGCTCAAGCGGCCGATTTACGGGCCGACCGCGGCCTACGGACACTTCGGGCGCAAGCCCGTGACCGCCAAGGCCTTTGGCCGGTCGCTGGACTTCTTCACGTGGGAACAGACTAACCGCGTCCGCGCCCTGCTCAGCGAAGCCCGGTGATGTCCGGATGATCGAGGTCCATGTGGCGCACCTCGGCCTCGACCAGACCACCAACAGTCCGGTGGTCCTGCTGCGAGAAAAGGACGGGGAGCGGGTGCTCCCCATCTGGATCGGGCCGGCCGAGGCGAGCGCCATCGCCATGGAAATGCAGGGGGTCAAGGCCCAGCGGCCCATGACCCATGACCTACTGAAGCACGTGATCGTCGGGTTGGGGGGCGAGCTCCGCCGGGTGACCATCACCAGCGTCCGGGACAACACGTACTTTGCCGAACTGCTCATCCGTCGCGAGGAACAGGTGGTGCAGGTGGACGCCCGCCCCTCGGACAGCATCGCCCTCGCCCTCCGGCTGCATGCCCCGATCTTCACCTCGGATGAGTTGCTCGACCACAACGCCACCGAAGCCGGCCCGCCGGCGCCGGAACGGCGACTCGACGCCGAATCCCTCAAGCAGTACCTCGAGAAGCTCGATCCGCAGGACTTCGGCCGGTTCACCCCGTAGGCGCGCCGCGGGGTGGATCCTGCTTGCCGCCGTCGCGGCGTCCCCGCTGCCTGCCCAGGCTCGGCTGGACATCGCCGGGCACGTGGTCCGGGTGCTGGACGGTGACACCCTCCCCGTGTCCGGTGTCTCCCTCACGCTGCACCGGATCGGGCGCACCGCCCAGGGCGCCATCGACTCCAGCACGTCAGCGACCGATGGGCGTTTCCGATTCCGGCGGCCCGCCGACTCGACCGCCATCTACCTTGTCAGCGCGCGGTACGCCGGGATCGAGTACTTCGGCGAGTTGATGCGCGCCCCGGGGTCCGACCGGGCGCTGGTGCTCGTGTCCGACACCTCCTCGACGGCGCCACTGTCGCTCGGCGGCCGGCACATCATGATTCGCCGGCCCGACGAATCCGGCGCCCGGGCGGTACTCGACCTCTTCTCCATCCGGAACGACGGTCCGTACACGCGGGTCAGTGCGGGCGCGGATGCCCCGACCTGGAGCCTGCTCCTGCCGGCGGGCGCGACGGATCCGGAGGTGGAGCAGGGGGAAGTAAGCGGCGCCGCAATCCGGTTCAGCGGCGACACGCTCCTCCTCCTCGCGCCGGTATCACCGGGACAGAAGAACGTGATGGTCAGTTACACGCTGCCACCGGGCGTGGATCGGCCCCGCTGGGCGGCGCCCACCGATACCTTCGACATCCTGGTTGAGGAGCCCGGCGCCACCGTGCGGGGCGCC
>DAOMFQ010000188.1:0-4615 GCA_035429905.1 Gemmatimonadales bacterium | reverse complement strand
GGCAGGGTGGCGTCGTACATCGCGATGGCCTCGCGGAAGAGCGGCTCCGCCCTGGCGTACTGCTTGGCGCCGTTGTACGCGCTGGCCAAGTTGGAGAGCGCCACCCCGATCAGGTAGTGCCTGCCGCCGTACGCCGTCCGGTAGATCTCCACCATCCGCGTGAAGTGCCCGACCGCCTCGTCGTACCGGTCCTCCGCCACCGCGATGTTCCCCAGTTCGTTCACGGTGCTCGCCACCATCGGGTGATTCGGCCCGTAGACCCGCTCCCGGATGGCCAGCGCCTCGAGCAGCATCGCGTTCGCCTCCTCGATCTGCTTCTCGTACACCAGCGCGCGGGCCAGCAGCGTCAGGCTGGCGGCGGTCTTCGGGTGGTTCGGGCCGTACCAGGCCCGCGTGATGCCGAGCGCCTGGCGGTCGTAGGCCTCGGCCGCGGCGTAGTCGCCCCGCTCCAGTTGCGTGGCGCCCAGGTTGATGAGGTCCTCCGCCACCATCGGGTGCTGCCCGCCGTAGAGCCTGCGGCTCATGCCGAGCACCAATGTGTTGAGCGAGTCGGAGGTGTCGTAGTGCCCGGCGTAGAAGTGCGTGCTGGCCAGCGCACTCATGCTGCCCGCCAGGTCGGGGCTCTCCCCGCCGGCGGCGTACGTCGCCACCAATTGCTCCTGCACCGCGATCGCCTCGTCGTAGGCGCCACGCGACTGCAGCACCTGCCCGAGTGCTGCGAGGGCGCGGCGTACCGCGGGGTGATCGCCCGGCAGGGCGCGGCGCTCGATGGCCAGCGCCGAGCGGATGAGGCGCTCTCCCTCCTCGTACCGCGCCTGCTCCACGCGCAGTTCGCCCAGCGCCACCAGGCCCTCGGCCACGTCGGGGTGGGCGCTGCCGAGGAGGGACTGCCGCTGGTCGAGCGACAAGGTGAGCAGGGAATCGGCGCGCTCGAGGTTACCGAGCTGCTGGGAGATGGTGCCGAGAGTCTGGTACAGTTCCGCCTGCACCAATGGTTCGCCGTCGAGGTCGCGGGCCTCGGCGATGCCCCGTTCCACGAGGGTCACCACCCGGAGGCTGTCGGCCGGCCCGACCGCCTCCTCTCCCCCCTGGAACAGCTGGACCATGTAGCGCTGGATCCGCTCCGTGCGCGCCGCCTCGGCCACCGCCTGGTTGCGGGCCCGGGCCAGTCGTACGGTGTAAAACACGACCGTACCGACCAGCACGGCGAGCACCACCGCCGCCGCCGCCACGGGCCCCCGGTTCCGGCGCACGAACTTGCCGAGCCGGTAGCGGACGGTATCGGGCCGGGCCTCGAGCGGTTCCCCCGCCAGGTAGTGATCCACGTCGCGGATGAGGGCCTCGACGGTCTGGTAGCGGCGCGCCGGCTCCTTGTGCATGGCGGTGAGGCAGAGGACGTCGAGGTCGGCCCAGGAGGCGTGGCCCGCCAGCCGCGGCCTCGGTCCCGCGCCCTCCACCGTGCGGCGCGCCGCCTGCGACGGCCGCGAAGGCTCCTGTTCCACCACGGCCGACATCGCCTCGGCGGGAGTCTTGCCCGCCAGGTCGTACGGCGGCCGCCCTGCCAGGAGTTCGTACAGGATGACGCCCAGCGAGTACACGTCCGTGTGGATGCCGACCCGGTCGCCGCGGATCTGTTCCGGCGCGGCATAGGCCGGCGTCATGAGGCGGAGCCCGGTGCGGGTCTGGTCCACGGTGCCCTCGACGTCCTCCAGGTGCTTGGCGATGCCGAAGTCGAGCAGCTTCACCGTGCCGTCGGCGGTCACCAGGATGTTGGAGGGCTTGAGGTCGCGGTGGATGACGGCGTGCCCGTGCGCGTGCTGGACCGCCTCGCACACCGCGCGGAAGAGCTCGAGGCGCCCCTCGATGCTGGTGCCGTGCTCCCGGCAATAGTCGGTGAGGGGCACGCCCTCGACGTACTCCATGACGAACCAGGGCGTGCCGTCGGGGAGCGAGTCGGCGTCGTGCAGCTGCGCGATGGAGGGGTGGTGGAGCTGGGCCAGCGTCCGTTGCTCGGCGGCGAAGCGTTCACGGCGCGCGGGGGAGAGCCAGGCGTCGCGCAGGATCTTGATGGCGGCAACACTGCCCAGGTCGGCGCGGCGGGCCAGGTAGACGACGCCCATCCCGCCCTCGCCGAGCAGCTTGGTGATGCGGTAGGGACCGAACTCGGTGGCGGGGAGCTCGGCGGTGTCCACCCGCAGCACCTGCTCGGCCACCCGGGCAAGGCCGCGGTCGAGCGGCGTGGCCGGTCCGGCGTCGGCTGCGAGCATCCGGAGCACGTCGGCGGCCATGGGCGGGTCGTCCGCTGCCCCTTCGACGAAGGCGCGCCGCGCCGCCGGCGGCTGGTCGAGCGCATCGTGGAAGAGTTGCTGGATCCGCTCCCAGCGCTCGGCGTCCATGCTCATTCGCCCCGGCCGAGCTCCTGAGCCAGCCAGGCCCGGGCGGCGCGCCAATCCCGCAGCACGGTGGCCTCGGACACCTCGAGCAGGGCGGCGGTTTCCTTCACGTCGAGCCCGCCGAAGAAGCGGCACTCCACCATCATCGCCTGCCGCGGGCTCAGCCGGGTGAGTGCTTCGAGCGCGGAGTCGAGGGCCAGCAGGTCCTCGGCGCCGGCGGGCGCGGCCTCCAGCGACTCGTCGAAGGTGACCCAGGCCTTGCCGTCGCCCCGCTTGTGGGCGTTCCGGCGGCGGGCCGCCTCGATCAACACCTGGCGCATGGCCCGGGCGGCGATCCGCCTGAAGTGGAGGCGCGACGTGACCCCCACCGGAGGCGAGTCGGCGAGCTTGATCCAGGCCTCGTTGACCAGGGCGGTGGGGCTGAGGGTCGCCCCCGAGTCGCCCCGGCTGACACTGGCGGCCAGCCGGCGGAGTTCCTCGTAGGTGACACTGAACAACTCGTCCAGGTCGAGCACCGGGGGGGTGCCTGGGAGGGGCATGACGGGTTTTCCTGCCGGTCTGCGCAAGGGGTAAGGAACGCAGGACCCGGCCAATGCTACCGCCGGGGTCGGGCTTGTCAAATGCCACCCTTCCTTCCCCCGCGAGGTGTCCCATGGCGCTCGAACGCAGCCCCTTCCTCAAGCTCGACAAGTCGATGGTCCTTGGTGAACTCAAGTCCGCCGGGTCGAAGGACCCCGACGTCCTCCACACCAAGCTGGTCCACATCCGCACCATGGCGGCGTTCCCCAAGAACGTCGGCATCTACATCATGGTCATGGGGGGCCTCTGCACGGTGATGATCCTCCTCGCCTTCATCGGCATCCCGCTCCTGATCTTCGGCTGGTGGCTCCGCAAGCGCGGCCTGGCCAACCTCAAGGTGGTCGAGGAGGCCTGGAACGAGTTCAACGGGACGCCGGCGCGGGTGGTGGGGTCGGTGCACGCGGCGTAGGGGCGCACCGCGGTGCGCCCCTACACCGCGGCCATGCCTTTCCAGCCTACCTGCCATGCCCTACCTTAGGAGGGGCGCACAGCGTGCGCCCCTCCCCCGTTCAGAGGCAGGCATCCGTGGCCCAGACCGACCGCCAAGCCGAAGGCAAGACGCTTTCGCGCGAGCTGTCGGTCTTTCTCATCCAACTCTCGATTGGCCTCCACAAGTACGGCACCTACCCGAAGGGCCATCCCGTCATCGAGAACGCCGCCGGCGCGGTCTATGGCGGACTGGCCGCCCTGCTCCTCAACCGGGACGCCCTGGCCGTCGGGGTGGCGCGCGACCAGCTGATCGTCGAGGGCGCCGCCACCGACCCCGACAACGCCGTGCTCCGCGAGCTGGCCCAGCGGCTGCACCGCCACCAGATCGGCGTCATCAAGTTCAAGAAGGAGATCGCGCCGGAGGAGCTGGTGGAGTTCCTCCAGATCATCAGCGCGGAGGCCAACCGCCAGGAAATGCCATTCGGCCTCCGGCCGCCGGAGGAGATCGACCGCTGGCGCAACATCGAGGTGGTGCCCTTCACCTTCGAGCATCTCCAGATCGGCGCCACCGGCCCCGACGGCAGCGACCAGGGCCGGACCTCGCAGCTCTGGCTTGGCCTCGCCTCGGCGGCGCTCCGCAAGGGCCGCGCGGGCGACGTGATCGAGCAGGACCCCAGCCAGATCGCCACCGCCATCAACGCCCACCGCGACGACAAGGCGTACGACCAGATCATTGTCGGCTACCTGCAGGAGCTGGGGCGCGAGCTCAAGCTCCGCGAGGGGGAGTCGTACACCCAGCTGCAGACCCGGGTGTCGCAACTCCTCTCCTCTCTCGACCAGGACACCGTCACCCGCCTGCTGACCGTGGGCGGCGACCTGGCCACCCGGCACGACCTGGTGGCGGACTTCGCCTCGAGCCTGCCGGTCAAGGCGGTGCTCGACCTGGTGCAGGCGGCCGCCTCGGCGCAGAAGCAGACCATCTCGCACTCCCTCCTGCGGATGCTCACCAAGCTGGCCGACCACGCCGACCAGGGGCAGACCACCGTGCGCGCCAACGCCGACGAGACGTTCCGGAGCGCGGTGAACGATCTGCTCAACGACTGGACCCTCGACGACCCGAACCCCGACAACTACACCAAGGTCCTCGACCAGCTCTCGCTGCCCGCCGCCGCCCCGACGCCCGCACGGCCCGAGGAGGACCACCTGAGCGAGGC
>DAOMFQ010000187.1:0-4658 GCA_035429905.1 Gemmatimonadales bacterium | reverse complement strand
AAGGTCTACAAGGCGGCCACCGGCAAGCGCCCGGTGATGTGGGGGCCGTCCATCATTGGCTACGGCAGCTATCACTACAAGTACGCCAGCGGCCACGAGGGGGACTGCTGCATCGCCGGGTTCTCCCCGCGCAAGGCGGCCCTGTCGCTGTACATCATGGCGGGATTCGCCGAATTCAAGCCGCTCCTCCGGAAGCTGGGCCCGCACAAGAAGAGCGTGGGCTGCCTGTACCTGAAGAGCCTGGACGGGATCGACCTCAAGGTGCTCGAGCAGATGATCCGCAAGTCGGTGGCCGACGTCCGGAAGCGGGTGACCACCCTCTCTTCCAGTTGACGGCGCCCCCGACCGAATCGCTCGGCACCACCCTCGAGCGCGCGCGCCTCCCGGCCCGCGCGGCGTTCGTCGGGCTCCTGCTCCTCGCCACCCTCTCCTCGTTCGGTTTCGATCCCGACCCGACGCTCGTCGGAGCCCGCCTGCTCCGCGCCATCGACCCCCAGGTCGGCGCCCGCGACGCCATCGACGCGCTGCGCAACCTGGCGCTCTTCGCCGGCTGGGGCGTGGTCTGGATGGCCACCAGCGCGGCAGGCCGCACCACCCGGCAACTCCTCCTCGCGGTGGCGACCGGGGCGACGATCAGCCTCGGCGTCGAGACGGCGCAGCTCTTCTCCGCGGTCCGCAACGCCAGCATCCTCGACGTGCTCACCAATACCGTCGGGACCGCCGTGGGCGCCGTGGGGTTCGTGCTCCTGGTACGGCTCGCCGCCGCCCTCCGCGGCCGGCGCTCGTTCATTGGCATTCCCGCCCTGACGCTTGCGGGGGCCTACGGGCTGGCCTGCTTCCTCGAGGCGGCGGTGCCGCTCTTCCGGCAGGATGCGGTCATCGGTGCGGTCGGCGGGCCCATTGCCAGGCTCCGCACCGTGCTGGCGGCGTTCGAGTGGCGTTCACTGCTCGACTTGCCGGTGGAAGACTCCCTGCTCTTCCTGCCGGCGGGCGCCTTCGCCGTGGCGGCGCTGTCGGAGGCGGGGTTCAGCTATCCCGCCGCGCGCCTCCGCGCCGTCCTGTTCGGCGCGGCGCTCGCGGTCCTCGCGGAACTGCTGCACGCCCCGAATGGCCAACCGGTTATCGCCGGTGCCGCGCTGGTCCACGCCCTCGCCGTGGCGTTGGGCGCCTGGATCGCCGCGCGGTTCCTCCCGGCGTGGTCGCAGTCGCTCCGCGGTCCGGCGCGTCCGCGCTGGGTGCTCCGGCTCCTGGCCATCCTGATCGCCATGTGGGCGCTCCGGCCCTGGGTGCCTGAGTTCCTGCCCCTGTCCGAGCGACTCACTGCCGATTGGTGGGTGCCGCTCGCCGCGCTCGGCGGACGGATGGAGGTGTTTAGCGTGGTGGACGTGGTGGCGCCGTTTTGCCTCTATGTTCCCCTCGGCGCCCTGCTCGCCGTCTGGCCCTGGCGCCGCCGCGGGTGGCTGGCCGACCTGTGGCCGGCAGTCTGGCTCGCGATCGGCACCGAGGCGCTCCAGCTGGTCGTGCAGGGACGCTTCGTGGACGTGACCGACCCGTTGATCCAGGTCTCCGGCGCCGTGATCGGCTGGACCATCATCCGGCGCGCCGGGTATCGCCCCTATGGAGAATCCCACCCGTGACCCTCACGCGCAGCGAAGTCATTCATCAGGGCCGCATCATCCGCCTCGAGCGGCACACGGTCGAATTTCCCGACGGCTCCTCCGGCCAGCTCGACGTGGTCCGGCATCCGGGGGCGTCCGCCGTGGTGCCCTTTCTCGACGACCCCACTTCGTCCGATCCCCGAGTGCTGCTGATCCGGCACTACCGCCATGCGGCGGGTGGGTGGCTCTGGGAAATTCCGGCCGGCCGCCTGGACGCGGGAGAAGCCGAGGAGCCCGAGCGCTGCGCGCGGCGGGAATTGAAGGAGGAAACCGGGTGCACCGCCGAATCGGTGCGCCACCTGTTGTCCATCGTCACGACCCCGGGGTTCTCGGATGAGGTCATCCACCTCTTCGTGGCCACCGGGCTGACTCGGGGAGCGCACGCCCGGGAAGCCGACGAGTTCATGGAACTGCACGAGGTGCCGCTGTCCAAGGTGCGTAAAATGATACAAGACAACGAGATAACCGATGGGAAGACCCTCGTTGGCCTGTTGTTTGTACAATGTTACATAGCTGATACTTGAACAAAACAGATGTTCTGTTTAAACTATCTGGCGTCAACATTGAACAATGTTGGCGCCTCGGTGTTTCCGGGGCCATCACTCGAACTGCCGGACCAGCGTCCGGACGGAGATGGAACCGATGGCTGCCACTGCACTGGCCTACCTTCCCAGCCTAAGCGCCCAGACCGATACCAATGACTTGATTGCCGCGCATCTCGCCGGGGACGAACGGGCGTTCACCCGCCTCGTCACCCGGTATCAGCCGCGGCTCGTCAATTTCGTCACCCGCATGATTCAGGATCGCGACCGTGCCGAGGACCTGGTGCAGGAGGCATTCCTCCGGGTGTACCGGCACCTCGGCCGGTTCGACCGCACGCGGAAATTCTCGACCTGGGTCTACACGATCGCCTCCAACCTCGCCCGGAACGAGCTCCGCAACCGGAAGCGGAGCCCGCTGGTGCTCTACCAGACGCTGGAGAGTGCCGACCCCGCGGGGCCGCCCGTGGAATTCGAGGATCCGGACAACCGTCCCGACATCCTCTACCACCGGCGCCATCTTCGGGAGCTGGTGGATGCGGCGGTCGACCGCCTCGGCGACACCCACCGGACCGTGTTCGTGATGCGCGAGCTCGAGGGCCGCAGCTACGAGGAGATTGCCGAGACGACCCGCACCAACCTCGGCACGGTCAAGAGCCGCCTCAACCGCGCGCGCTCGGCGTTTGCGGAGGAGATCGGGCCCCAGCTCGGCTAGGCCATGCAGTTGTGATACAGGGTAGGGGCGCAAGGCGTTGCGCCCCTACCCCGCCTATCTTTCCCGGCAATGCCCACCCACAAATACGGCACCTTCACCAAAGCCCTCGAGGCCGGAAAGCTGGCGCCGGCCTACTACTTCCTGGGGGCCGAAAACGTCCTGAAGGACGAGGCGACGACCGCCCTGCTCGACCGGGTGCTCGACCCCGGGCTCCGCGACTTCAACCTCGACGTCCGCTCGGCCCAGCAGCTCGAGCCGGAGGATGTCCTCTCCCTCTGCGGCACCCTGCCGATGATGGCCGAGCACCGGGTGGTCGTGGTGCGCGACGTCGAGGCCTGGAAGCGGAAGACCCGCGGCAAGAAGGCGATGCTGCAGTACCTCGAGAAGCCGATCCCCGAAACGGTGCTGGTCCTGATCCAGGGGGCCGCCAACGACCCGAAGGACGACAAGGCCGACACCGACCTGGCCGGCCACGCCTACACCGTCGAGTTCTCGGAACTCACGAGCGAGGAGGCCGGGCGCTGGCTGGCGCGTGAGGCAAGCGCGCTCGGCATCACCTTCGCCCCGGGTGCGGAGCAGCACCTCCTCAAGACGGTCGGCACCGACCTGGCCGCGCTCCGGTCCGAACTCCAGAAACTGCATGGCCTGGCCGACGACGGCCCCGTGTCCCTCGAGCGGCTCGGGGACCTGGTCGGCGTGCGGTACGGCGAAACCGTGTACGACTGGCGGAACGCCGTCATGGGGGGCGACACCGCCAATGCCCTCCGGCTGGTGCCCGTCGTCCTGTCCCAGACCGGCGTCAGCGCGGTTCGGCTGAGCATCCTCCTCGGCACCGCGCTGGTGGCGACGGCGGCCGCGCGAGCCCATTATGACAGGAAGGTTCGCGGCTACGCGCTCAACAAGGTCATGTGGGACGTGGTGAAGGCCGCCCGACCGGCAGGCCTCGACAAGTGGGGCGACGACATCCCGCTCATCTGCCAGTGGGCCGAACGGTGGACGCAGCCCCGGCTTCGCGCCGCCCTCAAGGCGACGCTCGACGCCGATCGGTCGGGCAAGAGCACGACGGTCAGCGACGACACGGGAATCGTGCGGGAACTGGTGCTGAGGCTGAGATGAGAGGAATGAGGACTGAGGATCGGTAGATTTCGTGTCTTCGTGCTTTCGTGTCTTCGTGAATGCTGTTGCCGGAGAGTCGCCGTGAAACGAATGATCGCCGTGGCAATTCTCGCAACCGTCGTCACGACGGTCGTGAGCGCCCAGACCGACGCGCGCCTCAAGTCCGCGGTCCAGCTCGCCGCCGAGGGGCTGCCCGACTCCGCCGCCGCCATCGTCAACGGGCTCCTGGCCGTCACGCCGGTCAGCGATCCTCTCTATCCCGAGATTCTCTACACGCAGGGCGCCATTGCGCGCACCACGGTCGAGATGCAGCGCTCCTTCCAGAAGGTGGCGGTCGAGTACCCCACCAGCCCCTGGGCCGACGACGCGCTGCTGCGCCTCGCGCAACTCGACTTCGCGGCTCGCAACTACGCCGGCACGGTCCGCGGCGCCGAGCAGCTCCGCGCCGATGACCCCTCGAGCCCCCTCATTCCCTCCGCGTCCTACTGGGCGGCGCGTGCGCAGTTCGAGCTGGGCAAGACCGCCGACGGATGCGCCTGGGTAACGCGCGGCCTCGCCGCCGGCGGCGCCGACGTGGAAGCCAGGAATCGCCTGGAGTTCCTGCAGGGGCGCTGCCAGGCTGGCACCGAT
>DAOMFQ010000186.1:0-4732 GCA_035429905.1 Gemmatimonadales bacterium | reverse complement strand
GACCTCCGGCTCAAGGTGGAGCTCGACAAGACCGCTCCGCTGGCGGTGGACAGCGTCTGCGACCTCTGGGCCGGGGCGAACTGGCTGGAGCGCGAGGTGTTCGACATGTTCGGCGTCACCTTCCGGAACCACCCCGACCTGCGGCGAATCCTGATGTGGGAGACCTACGCCGAGGGGTTTCCGCTGCGGAAGGACTTCCCGCTCCGCGGGCATTTCAGCCGGTCGGAACAGACCCGGCAGGCGCTGGCGGCCAACCCCGAGGCGCACTACTCGCTGGAAGAGTTGTCCATCGCCGAGGCCTACCGGGAGCTGCCCGCGGAAATGCGGGAGCGCCTGAGCCAGGGCGGCCATGGGGAGGTCGTGTGAGCACCCGGACCGTCGAATACGCCCTCGCGACCCCGGGCCTCGACGCCGCGGGGCGTGACATCCACGTCCCCCTCGGCATGCGCGGGCATGAGCCGGACGACCTGGCGCCGGAGCACACGCTCATCAACATCGGCCCCCAGCACCCCGCCACCCACGGCGTGCTGCGGCTGGTCATCGAGCTGGACGGCGAGACCGTCACCCGCTGCATCCCCCACATCGGCTACCTGCATTCGGGCTTCGAGAAGCTCGCCGAGTACCGCCACTACAACCAGATCATCCCGCTCACCGACCGTACCGACTACCTCTCCCCGATGGCCAACAACGTCTGCCTCGCGCTGGCGGCCGAGAAGCTGATGGGGATCGAGATCACCGAGCGGTGCCAGGTGCTGCGGGTCATCGCCTGCGAGATGAGCCGCATCATCTCCCACATCGTCTGGCTCGGCACCACCGGGATCGACATCGGGGCGTTCACGCCGTTCCTCTGGCTGTTCTACCAGCGCGAGCGGATCTACGACCTGCAGGAGGCGTGGACCGGCGCCCGGCTCACCACCTCGCTCACGCGGGTGGGCGGCATGATGGCCGACATCCCCGACGGCTGGGAGGACGGGCTCCGCGACTTCTGCCGCACCTTCCCGAAGGTGCTCCACGAAGTGGACACGATGTTCACGAAGAACGCCATCTGGTGCGGCCGCAACCAGGGCGTGGGGGTCATCAGCGCCGCGGACGCGGTGAACGGCTCGCTCTCCGGCCCGCTGCTCCGCTCGACCGGCGTGGACTACGACGTGCGGAAGGACCGCCCCTACCTCGGTTACGACAGCTACACCTTCGACGTGCCGGTGGGCGAGCACGGCGACAACTACGACCGCTACCTGGTGCGGCTGGAGGAGATGTTCCAGTCCACCCGCATCCTCGAGCAGGCGCTCGACCGGCTGGCGGGCCTTCGCGGCGCGCCGGTCAACGTGGACGACGCGCGGGTCATCCTGCCGCCGAAGTCCCGTGCCATGAGCGACATGGAGTCGATGATCCATCACTTCAAGCAGGTGATGGAGGGCATCCGGCCCCCGGTCGGCGAGGCCTATCTCGGCATCGAGAACCCGAAGGGCGAGCTCGGCTACTACTTCGTGTCGGATGGCAGCGCGAAGCCGGTGCGCTGGCGCATCCGGCCGCCCTCGTTCCTGAACCTCTCGGCGCTGCCCCGGATGTGCGAGGGGGCGCTGCTGTCCGACGTGATCGCCACCAACGCGAGCGTCGACATCGTCATGGGAGAAATCGACCGATGAGCGGCTCCACGCACGCCGACGCCGGCGCGCCCCACGCCCCCGTGTTCACCGGCAAGGTCCTGGCCCGCCTCGAGGCGCTCTACCCCCACTACCCGACCCGGATGGCCTGCCTGCTGCCGGCGCTCTGGATGGTGCAGGAGGAGCGGGGCTGGATTTCCGAGCCGGCCATGGCCGAAGTGGCCGAGGTGCTGGGGCTCACGCCGGCCTACGTGAAGGGGGTCGTCACCTTCTACACGATGTACCACACGCACCCGGTGGGCCGCCACTTCATCCAGGTTTGCACCACCTCGCCCTGCAACCTCTGCGGCGCCGAGTCGGTCATGCAGGCCCTGCTTCGCGACACCGGCTGCGGGGAACTCGGCGCCACCAGCCCCGACGGCCGCTTCACCGTGACCGAGGTCGAGTGTCTCGGCGCCTGCGGCTTCGCCACGCCGATCATGATCAACGACGACTTCATCGAGGGCGTCACGCCGGAGCGCGTGCCCGGCATCCTGCAGGGGTACAAGTAATGGGATATCCGCATCCGAGCCACCCGAAGGAGACGCCGGTGCTCTCGAAGCACTTCGGCGACGCGGGCGCGCGCACCTTCGACGGCTGGGTGCAGCGCGGCGGGTACGCGGCCCTGCGCAAGGCGCTCGGCATGAAGCCCGAGGCCATCATCGAGGAAGTGAAGGCGTCCGGCCTCCGGGGCCGGGGCGGCGCCGGCTTCCCGACGGGCCTCAAGTGGTCCTTCATGCCCAAGGGCGACGGGAAGCCGCACTACCTGGTCTGCAACGCCGACGAGTCGGAGCCGGGGACCTTCAAGGACCGCGAAATCATGCGGTGGACCCCGCACCAGCTCATCGAGGGCTGCGCGATCGCCGCCTACGCCATCGGTGCGGAGCGCTGCTACATCTATATCCGCGGCGAGTTCACCGAGCCGCTGCGGATCATGACGGCCGCGGTGGCCGAGGCCTACGCCCAGGGCGCCCTCGGCGCCAGCGCCTTCGGGTCGGGTGTCCGCATCGACATCGTGCTGCACCGCGGGGCGGGGGCGTACATCTGCGGCGAAGAGACCGCCATGATGAACTCCATCGAGGGCCGCCGCGGCAACCCGCGGATCAAGCCGCCCTTCCCGGCCCAGGCGGGCCTCTTCGCGCTGCCGACCACCATCAACAACGTCGAGACCCTCTCCGCGGTGCCGCATATCCTGAATCGCGGTGCGGAGTGGTACAAGGGGCTCTGTCTCAGTAACCCGAAGAGCACCGGCACCAAGCTGATCTCGGTGTGCGGCCACGTGCAGCGGCCCGGCAACTACGAGGTCACGATGGGCAGTTCCATGAAGGAGCTCATCTTCGACATGTGCGGGGGCATGAAGCCGGGCCGGACGCTGAAGGCCGTCATCCCCGGTGGGTCCTCGGTGCCCATCATGACCGCCGGGGAGGTGGAGGACTGCCTCCTCGACTATGAGGGCGTGGTGGCGAAGGGCTCGATGCTCGGATCGGCCGGCATGATCGTGATGGACGATTCCACCGACATGGTCTACCAGATCTGGCGGCTGGCCCGGTTCTACGCCCACGAGTCCTGCGCCCAGTGCACCCAGTGCCGCGAGGGCACGGCGTGGACCACCAAGATCCTCGAGCGGATCCTGGCGGGGCGGGGCAAGGAGTCGGACATCGCGCTGCTGCTCAGCCTCTCCGAGAACATGACCGGCAAGACCATCTGCGTCCTGAGCGACTCGTGCGCCGCGCCGATCGTCAGCGGCATCCAGAAGTTCCGCTCCGAGTTCGACGCCTACCTCAGCGGCGCGCGCCAGCCGGCGCTCGCGATGGCCTGACCCGATGACCGACCATGTGACCGTCACGATCGACGGCGCCCAGGTGAGCGTCCCGAAGGGCACCTCGATCATCGAGGCGGCCAAGCAGGCCGGCGTGCTCATTCCGCATTACTGCTACCACCCGTCGCTCCCCTCGCCGGCCGTCTGCCGCATGTGCCTGGTCGAGGTCGAGAAGGCGCCGAAACTGATGCCCGCCTGCGTCACCACCGTCGCCGATGGCCAGGTGGTGCATGTCAACAGTCTCCCGGCCCGCCAGGCGCGTGAGGGGGTGCTCGAGTTCCTGCTCGCCAACCACCCGCTCGACTGCCCCATCTGCGACCAGGCCGGCGAATGTGAATTGCAGGACTACACCTTCCAGGAAGGGCGTGCCGCCGGGCGGCACGACGACTACCCGAAGCGCTACAACCCGGTGGAGGAGTTCGGTCCCGACGTCCTCTACGTGCCGAACCGCTGCATCCTCTGCACCCGCTGCGTCCGGTTCATGGAGGACGTGGCGGAGGATGGCGTCCTGAACGTGTCGGAGCGCGGTGACCGGGCCACGATCGGCATCTTTCCCGACCGGGAGCTCGACCACCCGTGGGCCGGGAACGTGGTGGACCTCTGCCCGGTCGGGTCGCTCATCTCGAAGGACTTCCTGCACAAGGCCCGGGCCTGGGACTTGGACCGGACCGCCAGCGTCTGCCCCGGCTGCACGCAAGGCTGCAACATCAGCATCGACACCCGCGACAATACCGTCGTCCGCCTTCGCCCCCGGGCCAACCTCGAGGTCAACCGGCACTTCATGTGCGACGAAGGCCGGATGCACTACCGCTGGATGAACCGCGGCGACCGCATCGAGGCCCCGCTGGTGCTCGAGGCCGGCCGGCACCATGCGGTGGACTGGGAAACGGCGCTCGACCGCTTCGGCCAGATGACGCGCGGCGGGTCCGGCGCCGCGGTGGTGCTCGCCTCGGGGCGGGCGTCGCTCGAATCTCTCGGTGGGCTGCGCCGGCTCCTGGCCCGCTACACCGTCACCGCCGCCCTGCAGGTTCCCCTCGGCGAGGAAGCGCCGCTGGCCGGCGTGCCCGGTCTTTCGCTGCGCGCGGAGCGCGCCCCGAATGCACACGGCGGCCGGATGCTGGGCTACGAGGCGGGTTGGGATGCCGCGCTCAAGGCGGCAGGGACGGCCGCGCTGGTGGTGCTGGTGGATGTGGCGCTCACCGAGGCCGAGGCCGCCCAGCTGGCCGGCGCCGGCAACGTGGTCGTGCTCGGCACGGTGGAGTCGGACGCG
>DAOMFQ010000185.1:2311-4762 GCA_035429905.1 Gemmatimonadales bacterium | reverse complement strand
CGCGGCGCGAACCGTGGCCCAGCGCGCCGGGGCGTCATTCGCGATCCCGCCGCCGTCGGCCAGGCGGGGCAGTACCGACGCGGTGAGGCTCTCGCGGAGCTGGTCACCGGACAACTCCGACCGCGGCAGGCCGGGCACGGTCTCGACCGCGCTCAGGAAGGTGCTCCGGTACGCCAGGAGCAGCCGATCGAGCCCCACCTCGCCGTTCGCGTCGGCGCTGTGCACCAACGCCGCGAGCGCGAGCGACAGTGACGCGTCGCGGTCCTGGAGGCCGTCCAGCCAGGCGGGCCGCGTCACGGGCGCGCCGGCGGAGGGACGGAGTCGGCCGCCTTGGCGGTGTCGCGCACCGCCGTGATCGTGGGCTCGAGCTGGACGCCGTCCACCTGTCCCTGGATATCCACTCGCTCCACCCCGCCGGTGGAATCCGCGCGCATCATCACCACGATTCGATCGCCTCGCGCGTAATTGAGGGAGGGCCGCCCCGGCCGGGCGGGATCCTTCACCTGGTAATAGGAACTGGCGCGCAGCCACGACTCGACCCGGCGCACCACCGTCTTCGACTTCCCGCCCTGCTCGATCTTCGCGAAGTGCGCTGTCACCGTGTCGCCCCGGAGCCAGTCCCGGTCCGCGGCTGCGGTGGAGTCGTCGCCGCTGGCGACCCACGCGGCCCCGAAGGCCCGCGCCTCGGTGAGGACCTTCGCCGGCGTGTCGAGGGCCAGCGAGTCGGCGATGATCTCGTAGGTGGTCGAGACCGCGTGGGGCCGCATGCCCTTGCCCCACGACAGCGTCTGCTCGAGCACCCGGGTGTTCACGTCCAGCCCGATGGTGTCGGCCACGAGCGTCCAGTCGGCGCTGGTGGCGCGACCCGATCCGTCCGCCTGCACGTAGGTCAGCTCGTTCTCGGCCAGCGTGAGATCGATGCGGCTGCCCGCCAGCGAGAAGGAGTCCTTGCCGAGCCCGCGGACAATCGCGTTCCCGACGAGCGCCCCGTCCTGCCCCCGGCCGGTGTCGAGCCGCATCGAGTCGGCGCTGGCGGCGAGGTCGCTCCGGTCGATCGTCACGCGCCCGCCGGCCCAGAGCCGGTCTTCGCCCTTCATCCGGACCCGGTCGCCCACGATGACGTAGGCTTCCTGCTTGCCCCCGGAGGAATCGCGCGGCACGTAGTCGATGGTGGGCCGGCCGGGGGCGAAGACCTCCACCGTGTCCCGGAGCCCCGGCACGATCCGGAAGTAGTCCAGCGACGGGCCCCGGAGAGAAGAACCGCCCGTACTGGTGGTCACCACGTTCCCCCGCGCCTCCCACCGCTCGCCGTCCCGCCGGTAGGTGCCGCGGTCGGCGGTCATCACCATCGAGGAATCTTCGTAGCGCACGTTCCCGATGAACTCGACGATCTGGCTCGCGTAGGACGCGAGGCTGTCGCTCCGGATCTTGACCGTCGTGCCGTCGCAGGTCAGGCGCACGTCACCGGATGCGAAATAATTGTCGGTGCCGAGTCCGTAGCCCTGGTCCGCGTGCACCAGCCGGAGCTTGCACCGTTGCGCGCCAGCCTGGGCCGCCAGGGGCGTCGCGAGCATCGCCGCGCCGAAGAGCGCCGCTACCAGTGCCGGGGCTCGCATCACTGCCCTGGCAGGACAACGCCCTCGGCGGCCCGGCCCCGGGGGTTCGTGGTCGTCATCCGCTGAAAGTTCGGGTCGGACGTGAATCCGTTCCCCTCCAGGTGATTGCCGCCCTGGTCGTACATGTACGGCTGATCGGTGGAGATCTCGTTCTTCCCAGGGTCGTAATTCAGCTTTTCGCTCCGAAGCGTCCGGAGTCCGTCCGCGCTGCGGACCACCACCTTGCCTCGCCCTTCCATGGCGCCAGTCATCGTCTGGTAGGTGCCCTCGTCGGCCGTGAGCGTCGAGGTCGGCGCGCCCTCTGCGTCGTAGAAGGTGACCGTGACGACCCGCAGCTCGAACGACTGCGACGACTCGTAGTAATACGCCGTGTCGGCCTCGACCAGGCTCTTCTGGACGCCGTCCCGCGTGATGTAGTGCCGCACCTTAAAGAGGGTCTGGTCGGCGGTGTCGGCGGCGGCGACCACCACGCCGGGGCGCGCCCCGATGTCGTTGCAGGCCGCCCCGAGGGCCACGCCTGCCAGGCAGGCCGCCGTGCGCACCCACACCCGCGCCCTCATACCGCCCCCGCGCGCATCAGATCGTGCAGGTGCACTACGCCGGTGAGCCTGCCGCCGTCGTCCAGCACCGGCATGGCCATGATGCCGTGCCGTTCCATGCGACCCAGCACCGCCGCGGCGAGTTCGTCCGCCTGGGCGGTCTTGGGCGCCTTGGTCATTACCGCCGCGGCCGCGCCGTCGAGGAAGGCGGGATTGGTCTGGGCCAGACGGCTGAGGTCGCCCGCGGTCACGACGCCGAGGACCTGGCCCTGGTCCGCCACGATGGCGAGGCCGCG
>DAOMFQ010000185.1:0-2211 GCA_035429905.1 Gemmatimonadales bacterium | reverse complement strand
ACGCCGGCGTCCAGCACCTCGCGCGCCACCTTGGCGAGGGTCGAACCCCGGCCGCCCGTCAATGCGATGATCGGCACGTTCAGCCGCTGCAGGGCCGCGAGCAGGCCGAAGAGCTCCTCGGTTTCCCCGCTCTTGCTGAGCAGGATGGCCACGTCCTCGCGCCCCACGATGCCGAGGTCGCCGTGCAGGCTGTCCACCGGGTGCAGGTAGCTGGCCGGCGTGCCGGTGGAGGTGAGCGTGGCGGCGATCTTCCGGGCGATGAGGCCAGACTTGCCGACGCCGGACACGATGACCCGGCCCTTGGCGGCGGCGAGCAGCGCGACCGCGCGGGCGAAGGCGCCGTCGAGCCGGGTACCGGCGGCGGCGATTTCCCGGGCCTCGAGCTCGAGCACCCGGCGGCCGAGCGCGGTCAGTGCCGCGGCGTCACGCTTCATGGCCGTCCCGCGCCTCGAGGTAGCGGCCCACAGCGGCGTCGTACTCGTCGCGCGCGCGGAGCACCGCGGTGACGACTTCGCGCACGGCGCCTCGCCCCCCGGTCGCCTCCGTCACGTAGGCGGCGATCGCCTTCACTTCCGGCACCGCATTGGCCACCCCGATCGGTAGCCCGACGCGCTGCATGACCGGCACGTCAGCCAGGTCGTCGCCCACGAAGGCCACCTCGTCCCACCCGATCCCGTGCTTCTCGAGCAGGCCGGCGAGCAGCGGAACCTTGCGGGCCCCCGAGTCCTGCAGGACGTCGTCGATCCGGAGCTCGCGCGCTCTGAGCGCGGTGGCCTCGGAGCGCCGGCCGCTGATGACGGCCACGCGGATGCTGGTGCCCTGGAGGAGAGCCAGCCCCAGTCCGTCCTGGATGTCGAAGCGCTTGAGTTCGACGCGCTCACCCGCCACCGAGCCGATGTAGACGCCGTTGTCGGTCAGGACGCCGTCCACGTCGAGGGCCAGGAGCCGGATGCGGCGGGCGACCCGCGGGTCAAGCACGGGCGCCCTCGCGGGCGCGGGCCCAGAGGTCGAGCGTACGGTCGAGCAGGTCGTCGAGCTGGTCCAGCGGCCACTGCGTGGCGGCGTCGCTCGGCGCCCGAGCCGGGTCGGGATGGGTCTCGAGGAAGAAGCCGTCCGCCCCGCTCACGGCGGCGGCCGCGAGAAGCGCGGGGATGTATTGCCGCAGTCCGCCGCTGGCGCCGCCCTCGCCCTGCCCCGGCTGCTGCACCGAGTGGGTCGCGTCGAAGATGACCGGGACCCCGGTGGCCGCGGCCATCCGCGGGAAGCTCCGCATGTCCACCACGAGGTCGCCGTACCCGAAGAAGGTGCCGCGCTCGGTGACAGCCACGTCGGCCGAGCCGGCGGCCTTCACCTTCTCCACGGCGCCCAGCATCCCCTCGGGCTGCATCCACTGCCCCTTCTTCACGTTCACCGGCTTGCCGGTCCCCCCGGCGGCCACGAGCAGGTCGGTCTGCCGGCAGAGGAAGGCCGGGATCTGGAGGACGTCCACCACCTCGGCCGCCGGCACGGCCTGGTCGGCCTCGTGGATGTCTGTCAGGATCGGGAGCCCAGAGGCCGCGCGCACGCGCTCGAGCGCGCGGAGCCCCTCGTCAAGCCCCGGTCCGCGCTGTCCGCCGGCCCGCGATCGATTGGCCTTGTCGAAGCTGGCCTTGAAACACACGGGGAGCCCATGCCGCGCCGAGAGCGTGGAGAGGGCTTCGGCCACGCGCAACATGAGGTCCGGGCCCTCGATCATGCAGGGACCGGCAATCAGGAAGGGTGCGCGGCCGAAGGTCCAGCGCATCAGCGTGAGGCCTCCGCCAGGTTCACCTTCCCCCTGGCGGGAGCCGCGAGCGCGCGGCGCCGGGCCAGCGCCGCGCCGACGAACCCTGCGAAGAGCGGATGCGGCCGCGTGGGCCGGCTCTTGAGCTCGGGGTGGAACTGGCAGCCGATGAACCAGGGGTGATCGGGCAGCTCGATGAGCTCGACCAATCCGCCGTCGGGCGACTGACCGGAGAGCCGCAGGCCGTACTCGGCGAGCACGTCGCGATAGGAGTTGTTGACCTCCCACCGGTGGCGGTGCCGCTCGCTGATTTCGGTGGTGCCGTAGGCCTGGGCCACCTTCGAGCCCGGCCGGAGCCGCGCCGTGTAGGCGCCGAGCCGCATGGTGCCGCCGAGGTTGCTCACCTCGCGCTGGGTCTGCATGAGGTTGACCACCGGCGTGCCGCACTC
>DAOMFQ010000184.1:0-4791 GCA_035429905.1 Gemmatimonadales bacterium | reverse complement strand
GCCGGGCGCGCTCGAGCGCGGCCAGCAGGTCGTTGAGCCTGGCTTCGTCCCGTTCCAGCTCGCTGAGTCGCTCGCCGGTCTGCTGGCCGGAGCGCTGCAGCTGCGCCAGCCGCCGGGCGCGGGCGGCCGCGAGGTCGGCGTAGCGTCGGAGCTCCTGTTCGCGGTCGGCCCGGGTGCTCCCGAGGGTGGTCCGGATGCCGAGCAGATCATTGCGCTGGCGCCGGACCCGGGCACTCAGGGCCTCGACGTCGTGCATCAGCGCGCGGTCCTGCCGGCTGGTGAGGTAGAGGTACTTGTAGCGGGCCAGCAGGTCGCCGAAGGACTCGGCGGCGAGCAGCGCCTGGAAGGTGTACATCGTGCCGCGCTTGTAGATCTCGATCAGCCGGCGCTCGAGCACCGCCCGCTTCTCGTCGAGGTTGTCCTCGGCGAGCGCGAGTTCGGCGCTCACCCGGCCAAGCTCGGTGTTGAGCCCCGCGATCTGGGTCTCGATCTCGTTGACGATGCGGTTGGTCGTTTCGCGCTGTCGCTCGATGTTGCGGAGCTCGGCGTTGACGTCCTTGACCTGGCCCTCGAGCCGCTGCTGCTGCTCCTGGAGCCGCTGCCGCTCGACGCGGATGGAGTCGAGCCGCCTGCGGCTCCGCTCCATTTCGTCGGCCGTCCGGTCCTGCGCGTGGAGCCTCCCGGCGGCGACGACTGGCAGGAGGGCGAGGACCAGCCAGGCGGTCCTAGACATTCCTCAAGTGCCGCCCGACGCTCACGAGGCTGCCCCCAAGCCCGATCGCCACGCCGAACACGACGCCGAGCAGGAGGTGCCGGGGCTCGAAGAACACCAGGGTGTGCAGCGCGGTGGTGCTGTTCCGGCGGAAGAGCTCGAACGCGGCACGGCTCAAGACGACGGCCAGGAGCCCGCCGAGCAGCCCCTTGAGCGCGCCGTCGAGCAGGAAGGGGCCGCGGATGAAGGCGTCGGTGGCGCCGACGAGGCGCATGATGGAGATTTCGCGGGCCCGCTGGAGCACCGTCATGCGGATGGTCACGCCGATGATCACGACCGCCACCGCGGCGAAGGCGAGGCCGATCACCAGGCCGACGAAGCCCGCCAGGTTGCGCAGCCGGTCCAACTTCTCGATCCACTCCCGCCCGAAGCGCACGTCGTCGACAAAGGTGAACCCCTCGATCCGCCTGGCCACCGCCGCGGCGCTCGCGGCGTCGCGGAAGTCCTCCTTGAGGCTGACCTCGAGGGACGCGGGCAGCGGGTTCACCTGCAGGTCGCGGTACGCGTCCTTGAACTCCACCAGCTCCTGCTGGGCGCGCTGGAGCGCACGGTCCTCGTCGATGTACTCGACCTTCTGGACCTCCGGGAACGCAGCGATGTCCTGCGCCGCCAGGGTGATCGTCTCCGGCGGCGTCCCGCGCAGCAGGAAGGCTTCGAGCTCCACCCGCGTGCTGAGGCCCCGCAGGGCCTCCTGCATGTTCACCGCCACCAGGCCGAAGAGCCCGACGGTGAACAGCGAGAACGCGATGGTCGTGATCGAGAGCGCCGAGAGCATCGGCGCGCGGCGGAAGGAGCGGAGGGTCTCGCGGGTGAGGAGCCTCATGAGACGCCTTCGGAGGCGATCCGCTCCTCGGCGCTGTCGAACACCAGGGCCCCCTCGCGGAGCTCGAGCACGCGGTACTGGGTCTGCCGTACCAGCGCGAGCTCGTGGGTGGCCATCACCACGCAGGTGCCGCCGGCGTTGATGTCGCGCAGCAGCTGGAACACCCCGCGCGAGGAGCGCTCGTCGAGGTTACCCGTCGGCTCGTCGGCCAGGAGGATCGGTGGGTCGTTGACCAGCGCCCGCGCGATCCCCACCCGCTGCTGCTCGCCGCCGGAGAGCTCAGTGGGGTAGGCTCGGGCACGCGACGCCAGCCCGACCTGGGTCAACACCCGGTGCACGCGCGTGGGAATCGTGTCGGGGCGCGCGCCCGTCACCTCGAGCGCGAACGCCACGTTCTCCTCCGCGGTCCGGTCCTGCAGCAGCCGGAAGTCCTGGAAGACGATGCCGAGCCGGCGCCGGAGCTTGGGGACTTCGCGCGCGGTGAGGTCGCCGATGGAGAAGCCGGACACCCGCAACTCCCCGTGCGTGGGGCGCAGGTCGGCCGAAATAAGCTTGAGGATGGTGGACTTGCCGGCGCCGGAATGGCCCGTCAGAAAGGCGAACTCTCCCTTCGCGATGCGGAAGGAGAGATCCTTCACGGCCATCCCGCCTCGCGGGTAGGCCATCGAGACCTGCGTAAATCGAATCACGGCTGGAAGATAACTACCTCCCCAGTGCCTGCTCCAGATCTCCGATGATGTCGGCCGCGTCCTCGATCCCGCAGCTGAGCCGGAGGAATCCGTCGGGGATGCCGAACCGGGCCCGATCCTCCGCGGACAGGCCCTTGTGGGACGTCAGCCGCGGCTCGGAGATCAGGCTTTCCACGCCGGCGAGGCTCGGCGCGTGGGCGATGAGCTTGAGCTTCTTGAGGAATCGCTCGGCTGCGCGCACGCCGCCCTTGAGCTGGAGCCCGACCATGCCCCCGAAGCCCTGGAGCGCCTCGCGGGCGTACGCGTGGTCGGGATGGGACGGCAGCCCGGGGTAGTGCACTGCCGCGAACTCCGGCTGCGCCGCCGCCCAGGCGGACACGGCCGCCCCATTCGCGTTGTGCCGCTCCATCCGGACGGCCAACGTGCGCATGCCGCGTTCGACCAGCCACGCCGCGTGCGGGTCGATCGATTGTCCCCACAGCCGCATGAGGCGGGTGACTTCCTCGATGAACGACGCCGACCCCGCCACCGCCCCCGCGATCACGTCGCTGTGCCCGTTCAGGTACTTGGTGGCGCTGGTGATGACCACGTCGGCGCCGTGCTCGATGGGCCGGAGGTTGATCGGGCTCGCAAACGTCGCATCGACCAGGAGGGCGAGCCCGAACTCCTTGGTGACCTGGGCGATCGGACCGAGGTCCAGCACGCGCAGCGTCGGGTTGGTCGGCGTCTCCACGAAGATGGCCCGGGTGGACTTGCGGACCGACTTGCGCCAGAGGCGATGCTGGGTCGGGTCCACGTACGACACCTCGATGCCGAACCGGCCGAGCTCGTCGTCGAAGAGCCGGCGGGTGCCGCCGTAGATCCACTCGCTCGCGAGAAGGTGATCGCCGGGTCGGAGCACCGCCAGGTGCGCCAGCGCGGTGGCGCCCATCCCGCTCGACAGGAACACCGCCGCCTCGGTCCCCTCCAGCAGCGCGTACTTGCGGGCCAGGTCCACCTGGTTCGGGTTGTTGCCGTACCGGGTGTAGAGCACCTCCTCCGCGGAGCCGACCGGATTCACGAAGGTGGTGCTCTGCATGACCGGGCTCACCACGGGGGTCCAGTCAGCGCGCCGGTGCGGGATGCCGTGGACCGAGAGTGTCGAGGGGCCGGGGCGCCGTGTGGTCATCGGGGGAGGGGTTGGAAGGTGCCGGCCTCCGCGCGGAGCAGGCGCAGGAGTGCAAGGGTGAGCAGGGCGTCCGCCGCCCGCTCGAGGGTCCAGCCGAGGGTTTCCGCGATGCTCCCCGCGTCGCCCGGCCCGAGCCGGAAGACGCAGCGGAAGACCCGCTCCAGCTCCGGCGTCACCCGTCCGAGCAGCCGCGGCGGCTCGCCGGGCTCCGTCACCACCGCGATGGCGAGCGCGTGATGGTTGAGAACGTGGTCGATGGCCTCGGTGTGGTCTTCCCGGGTGCCGAGCAGCATGACGTAGTGGTCGGAGCCGGGGTCGGTGTCGAGCAGCAGCTTCGCCACGATCTCGTCGGCGCAGCTGAAGTCGAGGAGCCCCACCTCCGTGAAGTCGAGGAGGGTCGTCGGCGCGGCGGACCCGGCGATGGCCTTCTGGATCCAGCCCCGGACCGCGGCCCCGGTGGGCCGGGTGACGAGGTCGCGGTAGGGGGTGGCCACCGTCTCCTGGAGGACGCGGCCGAGCGGAATCGTCTGGATCACCGGGCGCCTCCTTCCTGGGCCGGGATGACCACCTGCACCTGCGCACCGGGGAAGAACGGGAGGTGCTCCGCGAGCGGGAGGTCGTCGTCCCATTTCGGCACGATCGACAGCCGCGCCGTTCCGCTGCGGATCGAAATCTTGCCGTCCCACCGGCTGAGGTAGCGCTTGATGCCCGCGAGGCCCTGGCCCCGGCCCGGGTCGCGGAACCGGCTCACGCCCTGGATCAATGCCGCCTCGAGGGCCGAGGCGTCGCCCCAGCGGTCGCCGAAGCGCTTGGCCTGGGTGGCCTCGAGGGAGCGGCGGAAGCCGAGCCCCGCATCACTCACCGCGATGACCACGACCCGGCGCCCGAGGCGCTTCCTCCAGTTGTAGACGTGGACCGCGACCCACCCGGAGGTGCCCGCGTGCTCCACAATATTCTGACACGCCTCCGAAAGCGCCATTGCGAATCCCATGGTCGCCTTTGCCTCGAGGCCGAGCTCGTGGCTGAGCATCCGGGCGGCCCGTTCCTGAATCCGACCCACGACCTGGTGCACATCCTCGGAGGCCCCGACGGGCGTGATGTCGAGCAACTGGTCGCTGTCCTCGCTGGTCCGGACCCTCGGCACCTTCCCGTGGATCTCGAAGAGGTCGGCGGCGTGGCGGAAGAAGCCGGTCCGGGCCCAGTAGCTCCGCACTTCCTCGTTGGCGGGCACCGTGAACAGCGGCTTTTCCCGGTGCGCCTCGCGGAGCGCCTGGCCGGCGGTGAGGATGCCGACCAGCCCGTAGGGCGAGGCCCACTTGGCCGCGCGGGCGTCGAGCAG
>DAOMFQ010000183.1:0-4805 GCA_035429905.1 Gemmatimonadales bacterium | reverse complement strand
CGTGGCCCGCTGGCGGACCGCCTCGAGGATCGGCGGCATGAGGGGGTCGGTGCCTGAGGCGGCGGCCCGAACGGCCTCCAGCGCGGCCGTGACCCGCCGGGCGTCGCGGCCCGCCTTCACCTCGGCGAGCCGGGCCCTCTGCCTCCCGGCCAGCTCCGCGAAGTTGGGCATCGCGATGACCGGCGAGGCCACCCCGTCGGTGAAGCGGTTCACGCCGACGACCACCTGCGCGCCGGCCTCCTGCCGCTGCTGCAGCGCCCAGGCGCTCCGGGCGATCGCCTCTTGGAAATGACCCTGCGCCACCGCCGCCGCCGCACCACCCAACGCGTCCACTTCCTCGATCAGCGCCAGCGCCTCGGCCTCGATCCGGTCGGTCAGCGCCTCCACGAAGTAGCTCCCGCCCAGCGGATCGATCACGTTCGCCACGCCGCTCTCGTAGCCGAGAATCTGCTGGGTGCGAAGCGCCAGCGTGGCGGCCTCGGCGGTCGGGAGCGCCAGCGCCTCGTCGTACCCGTTGGTGTGCAGCGACTGCGTGCCGCCCAGCACGGCGGACAGCGCCTGCACGGTGACCCGCACCACGTTGTTCAGGGGCTGCTGCGCCTGGAGCGTGACGCCGCCGGTCTGGGTGTGAAACCGGAGCCGCGCCGTCTTGTCGTCCGCGCCGAACCGCCCCTGCACCAGCCTGGCCCAGAGCCGCCGCGCCGCGCGAAACTTGGCGGCCTCCTCGAAGAGGTCGTTGTGCGCCGCGAAGAAGAAGGAAAGCCGGGGCCCGAAACTGTCCACCGGCAACCCGGCGGCTACCCCGACCCGGACGTACTCGAGGGCGTTAGCCAGCGTGAACGCCACTTCCTGCACGGCGGTGGCACCGGCCTCACGCATGTGGTAGCCGCTGATCGAGATCGGGTTGATGTTGAGCCCGCCCTCGGTCACGTAGCGGAAGATGTCGCCGATCAGGCGGAGAGACGGCCCCGGCGGGAAGATGTAGGTGCCGCGGGCGATGTACTCTTTCAGGATGTCGTTCTGGATGGTGCCGCTCAGCGCCGCCGGGGTGACCCCCTGCTCCTCGCCCACCACGACGTACATCGCGAGCAGGATGGCCGCCGTGGCGTTGATGGTCATCGAGGTGGACACCTGGTCCAGCGGGATGCCACGGAACAGGAGGGCGAGGTCGTCCACCGTGTCGATGGCCACGCCCACCCGCCCGACCTCCCCCTCCGCCAGCGGGTGATCGGAGTCCAGGCCCATCTGGGTCGGCAGGTCGAACGCAGTCGAGAGGCCCGACTGCCCGGCCTCCAGGAGGTGGTGGAAGCGGGCGTTGGTCTCTTCCGCGGTGCCGAAGCCGGCGTACTGGCGCATGGTCCAGAGCCGTTCGGTGTACATCGTCGGGTAGGGGCCGCGGGTGAACGGGAAGCGACCCGGGGCGCCGAGATCGCGGGCGGGATTGCCGGTCCAGTCAGCGGGGCCGTACAGCGGCTTCGAAGGTCCCTCGCTCATGGCGCGCGGCCGCTCACGCCTCGAACTCCCGGATGGTCTGCGCCACGAACTCCACGTCCGCCTTGGAGCCGATGACGAGCGGGACCCGCTGGTGCAGCGATTCGGGCTGGATGTCGAGAATGCGCCGCACGCCGTCGGTGGCGGCCCCACCGGCCTGCTCGGCCAGGAAGCCGAGCGGGCTGCACTCGTACAGCAGCCGCAGCTTGCCCTTCGGGTTCTTGGTGTCGGCCGGATAGAGGAAGATCCCGCCGTTGATCAGGTTGCGGTGGAAGTCCGCCACGAACGCGCCGATGTACCGGCTGTTCTTCCCGGTCATCCGCTCAGGCGTGTCGCCGTGGAAGCCGCGCACCGCCATCTGCACGCCCCGGCTCCAGCGCGCGTAGTTGGACTCGTTCACGCTGTAGTACTTGCCCACGGCGGGGGTCGTGATGGCGGGGTGGGACAGCAGGAACTCGCCGATCGTCGGGTCGAGGGTAAAGCCGTGGACTCCCTGGCCGGTGGTGTACACCAGCATGGTGCTCGACCCATAGAGCACGTACCCCGCGGCCACCTGCTTGTGGCCGGCCTGCAGGACGTCCTCCATGGTCCCGCGGCCCTCCATCGAGACCCGACGGTACACGCTGAAGATCGTCCCTACCGAGGCGTTGGAATCGATGTTGGAGGAGCCGTCGAGCGGGTCGAACATGACGACGTACTTTCCCGCCGGATACTCGGGCGGGATGGGGATCGGCGCGTCATCCTCCTCGGATGCCATGACGCAGACCCGGCCGGTGTGGTTCAGTGCATTCTTGAGGATCTCGTTGGCGAAGACGTCCAGCTTCTGCTGTTCCTCGCCCTGTACGTTGATGCTGCCCATGGCGCCGAGCACGTTGACCAGCCCCGCGCGCCGCGTGGCGGCGGCGATGAGCTTGGCGCCCAGCGCGATATCATAGAGCAGGTTGGACAACTCCCCGGTGGCTTCCGGGTACTTGTGCTCCTGGTCGATGATGAACCGCTCGATGGTGGTGACGGCGGTGGTTCCGATCATGGATCGCTCACGGTGCGCGTGGCCGCTCCCCGGCGGGAGCGAATGGTCATGCTGGTGCCGTCGGTCCGAACCTCGATACTGCCGTCGCGGTCGGTGCGGTACACGTCGACGGCCGCCGAGGCCAGCCGTCCGAGCGCCTCGGGCGAAGGATGGCCGTAGCGGTTTCCGTCGCCAACGCTGATGACCGCGGCCGCGGGCCGCAGTTCCCGCAGCCAGGCTTCGCCGGTGGCACCCCGACTGCCGTGGTGACCCACCTTGAGCAGATCCGCTCGCCCGACGTGCCCCGACAAGTGTGCCTCGGCCGGCAGCCCCGCGTCGCCTGCCAGCACCGCGGTGAAATCCCGGTACTCGACCAGGAGGACGAGCGAGTTCTCGTTCAGGTCGGTGCCCCACTCCCCCCACGTCGTGTCCGGGTGCAGGACCTCGAACCGCACACTGTCAATCAAGAACGCGTCTCCCCGACGCGCGCGCACCCACGGCTCGTCCAGCTCGTCGAGCTCGGCCAGGAAGCCGGCATAGAGCGGGTCGGCTGTCTGCAGCGCGGGGTCGATCACTTCACCCGCCGGGATCCGCTCGAGTACCGACGCGGCGCCTCCCAGGTGGTCGGCGTGCGCGTGGGACAGGACCAGAGCGTCGAGGCGATCGACCCCGTGCCGCCGGAGGAACGGAACGACCACGCTTCGGCCGGCGTCCGAACCCGGAGATGCCGGGCCCGCGTCGACCAGGATCCAGTGGCCACCCGGAGTCCGGATGGCCGCGGCATCCCCCTGCCCGACATCGAGAAAATGTAACGCGAGTCCGGAACCCTCGTCAGGGCGGGTGCCGAGCCCCGGTACCACGGCAACCAGCAACCCGGCCCAGACGGCCGCCGTCGCGATCCACGCCAGGCGCCGCGCCGACTCGCGGCGTGTTGTGCGGCGGATGCTCCAGAGCGCCCCGGCCAGCAGGACGGCCCACGGCACCGCCGACGCGGGGGCCGCGGGCATCACCAGGTGACCACCCGGGAGTGCTGCGCCCCACCTCGCGATTTCCTGCAGCAGCCCCAGGCCGACCCCGGCGCCGGCAGCGAGCGGGGCGGCCAGCGAAGGCAGGACCAGTCCGATGGCGAGGCTCGCCACGACCGCCGGCACCACGAGGGCCGCGAGCGGGATGGCCGCCAGATTGAGTCCGAGTCCCGCCAGCGCCACCGTGCCGAGCGCCCCGGCCGTGATCGGCGCGGTGGCGAGCGTCGCACCCGTGGAGCCCGAGAGCATCCGGGCCACCGCCCCCCGCCCGAGTCTCCGGTCACTCCAGGAAGAGAAGGTCATGGCACCCCAGAGTGCCGTCACCGAGAGCCACCCGCCGAGGTCGAGGACCGCCCAGGGGTCCACGAGGAGGACGGCAAGCGCCGTCGTGCCCAGCAGGGCGGTACCCTGGGGCATTCGCTGTCGGACCTGCTGTATGGCCACGAGGAGCGTGAGCGCGGCGGCCCGTGCTGCCGGCGCGGGCCAGCCGAGAAACAGCGTGTATGCGATCGCGAAGCCCGCCGCGGCCAGGCTCGCATGGCCGCGGGCGGTGCCGGCGAGCCTGAGGAGGGCATACACCCAGCCTGCCAGCAATCCGAGATGGAACCCGCTGATCGAGAGCAGGTGCACCAGCCCCGATCCAGAAAAATCATCGAGCATCATCGGGTCGAGGTCGCCTCGCCGGCCGAGGATCAGGGCGTCGACCAGCGGCGCCCTCCGGCCGTAGAGCTCCAGCGCGGTATGGTGCAGCGCGTTGCGGAGCCGTTCGGCCGGACCCGGGCGGAGAGGCCGGGCCTCAGCATCCGACACCACCAGGACGCCTCCCGGCCGGTCGAACCGGGCGGGCCGCGGCCGCCACCGGCCCACGGCAACGAACTCGGCACCCGCCGAGGCCGTGAGGGTCCGGGGCCAGCGCACCGCCACCGGGCCTCGGCAGGACCGGCCGACGACGGTGGCCTCGGTGCGCGCGCCACCGGAATCCACCGGCTCGCGCGCGCGCAGCGTGAGGTGGACCGATCCGGCCGCGAGCCGCGCGGCACAGCTCTCGGCGTCCCGGGATCGGGCGAGACGGCCCGACAGGAGACCGAGCCCGACGCAGAGTCCCGCCAGGAGGCGCCAGCGCGCCTCCCGCCGGAGGCAGAACGGGACGCCCATCACAACGACGGACGTCAGGGCCGGAAAATGCGCGAGGCCGGTCGCGAGACCGGCCCCGTAAGCTGTGGCAATGCAGGCGGAGGTGGGGGCCTTCACGGCCCCTCGGCGCTCATGCGGGCGGCGGA
>DAOMFQ010000182.1:0-4834 GCA_035429905.1 Gemmatimonadales bacterium | reverse complement strand
TCGCGCCCGGTCAGCATCGCGACGCCGACGACGGCGCGGCCCAGCGCGCCGCGGCCCTCGGCCAACCCGTTCCTGTCGAAGGACCCGGGGCAGAAGGCGCGCCGCCTGGCGCGCGCCCTCGTGTCGGACATCGTGGTGTACCACCCCGAGAAGCGGCTCGAGGGGCTGCGCCATGGCACCCTGAAGCAGATCTTCGACGAGGAGATCAAGAAGAGCTGGGAAGAGTACGCCGGGCAGGTCGGTCGCGAACTCGCCGAATCGACCACCCATTTCACCGACGCGCTGAACGAGATCCTGGGAGACGGCAGCAAGATCTTCTGACGCGGCGCGCCCGGCGTGAAACGCGGAACGGCGGCGTAGGCGCGCACCGGTTCCCGTTTCACGCTTTGTATTTTCTGGACCCATCGACGGATCGAGGACGGACATGGCTGGAGTGACGGAGCGGCTCGACGCCCTGCGGAAGAAGATCGACGAACTGCGGAGCTTCCTTTGACGTGGGCGCCCGGGAGTCCCGCCTTGCGCAGCTCGAGGCGTCGCAGAGCGACCCCGCGTTCTGGTCCAACCAGGAGCGCGCCCGCACCGTCGTCCAGGAAATCAAGCAGCTGAAGTCCTGGGTGACCCCGATGGGCGAGCTCCACGCGCGGGTGGCGGACGCCGCCGACATGGCGGCGCTCCTGGACGCGGAGCCCGATGCGGGCATGGCCGCCGAGTTGGACACTGAGGTCGGGCGGCTCGAGGCGATGGCCGCGTCGCTGGAGACCCGGGGCATGCTGCAGGGCCCCGACGACGGCCGCGACGCGATCCTCACCATCCACCCCGGGGCCGGCGGCACGGAGTCGCAGGACTGGGCCGAGATGCTCATGCGGATGTACGTCCGGTGGGCCGAGCGGAAGGGCTTCAAGGTCAGCGTCCTCGACCTGGCCGAGGGCGAGGAGGCGGGCATCAAGTCCGCCACGCTGGGCATCGCCGGCGAATTCGCCTACGGCTACCTGCGCGCCGAGAAGGGCGTCCACCGGCTGGTGCGCATTTCCCCGTACGACTCGCAGGCCAGGCGGCACACCTCGTTCGCCTCGGTCTTCGTCTATCCCGACATCGACGACACCATCGAGGTGGACCTGCGCGAGGAGGACATCCGGATGGACGTCTTCCGCGCCTCTGGGGCGGGCGGGCAGCACGTCAACAAGACATCGTCCGCGGTGCGCCTGACCCACGAGCCGACCGGCATCGTGGTGTCCTGCCAGCAGGAGCGGAGCCAGGGCAAGAACAAGGCGACGGCGTACAAGATGCTCCGCGCCGCGCTGTACCAGCGGAAGCTCGAGGAGCAGGAGGCGGCCCGCGCGGCCGTCGAGGCCACCAAGACCGACAACTCCTGGGGCAACCAGATCCGGAGCTACGTCTTCCAGCCGTACACCATGGTCAACGACCACCGCACCGAACTCAAGCTGACCGACGTGCAGCGGGTCATGGACGGGGACATCGACGCTTTCATCGAGGCCTACCTGAAGCGCGCCGGGGGGAATGCCGCGTGACCGACGACAATCGCTCGTTCGTGGAGGAGGCCCGCCGCGCCAAGCTCGACGAGATCCGCGCCGCCGGCATCGAGCCGTTCGGTTACGCCTTCCGGCGGACCTCGACCGCCGCCTCGGCGGTGGCGTCCTACGACGACGCGATGGGCGATGACGGACCGGAGGTGGCCGTGGCCGGGCGGCTGGTGGCGTACCGCCGCCAGGGGAAGACCGCCTTCGCCCACCTCGAGGACGTGTCGGGGCGGGTCCAGCTCTATTTTCGCCAGGACGCCCTCGGCCAGGCCTGGGGGCTGGTCCAGCTCCTCGACCTCGACGACCACGTGGGCGTGCACGGGAAGCTGTTCCGGACCCGCACCGGGGAGGTGACCGTCAGGGTGTCCGCCGTGGAACTCCTCGCCAAGTCGCTGCGCCCCCTTCCGCGCGGCAAGACCCAGGTGGCCGACTCCGGCGAGTCGGTCACCTTCGGCGGGTTGGCGGACCCTGAGGTCCGGTACCGGCAGCGCTATGCCGACCTGGCGGTACATCCCGAGGTGCGCGAGGTGTTCCGGCTCCGGGCCCGGGCCGTGTCGTGGCTCCGGCGTTTCCTCGACGAGCGCGGGTTCCTCGAGGTGGAGACCCCGATCCTGCAGCCGATCTACGGCGGGGCCGCGGCCCGGCCGTTCGTGACCCACCACAACGCGCTCGACATGCCGCTCTTCCTGCGCATCGCCGACGAGCTGTACCTGAAGCGCCTGCTGGTCGGTGGCCTGGAGCGGGTCTACGAGATCGGGCACGACTTCCGGAACGAGGGGATGGACCGGACGCACAACCCCGAGTTCACGATGCTCGAGTGCTACCAGGCCTACGCCGATTACCGCGACATGATGGAGCTCACGGAGTCGATGATCAGCGGGCTGGTCGAGCACTGCTGCGGGACCCTCCGGCTCGAGCGGGGCGACACCGTGCTCGACTTCACGCCGCCCTGGCCCCGGGTGTCGTTCGTGGACGGTGTCCGGATGCGGAGCGGCCTGGACGTGTGCGAGGCCCCGGAGGCCGCCATGCGCGCCCGGCTGGTGCAGGCTGGTGTGGCCGCGGACGAGGCGGCCACCTTCAGCGGCGGCAAGCTGCAGGACGAGATGTTCAAGGCCTTCCTGGAGCCGTCGCTGGTGCAGCCCACCTTCGTGGTGGACTATCCGCTCGCCCTCTCGCCGCTCGCCAAGCCGCACCGCGGGGACCCGCGCCTCACCGAGCGCTTCGAGCTGTTCGTGCAGGGGCGTGAGCTGGCGAACGCCTTCAGCGAGCTGAACGATCCCGACGACCAGCGGCGCCGCTTCGAGGACCAGGCCCGCCAGCGCGCCGCGGGCGACGACGAGGCCCAGCTCCACGACGCCGATTTCCTCCGCGCCCTGGAGTACGGGATGCCGCCGGCCGGCGGACTGGGGGTCGGGGTGGATCGGCTGCTCATGGTGCTGACGGGCCTCCCCTCGATCCGGGACGTGATCCTCTTTCCCGCCATGCGGCCGGAGTAGCGGTGGCGGCACCCGGAGTGCGCGAACTGCTGCGGCTGCCGTCCCGGCTCGAGCTGCGGATCGCGGTCCGCTACCTCCGGAGCCGGCGGGGCCGTCGGGCCGCGTCGCTGAGCACCGTCATCTCGATCGGCGGCGTCGCGGTCGGCATCATGGCGCTGATCGTGGTGCTCGGCATCATGAACGGCCTGCGGGACGACCTGCGGGACCGGATCCTGGTGGCCAGCCCCCACCTGCGCGTCCTGTCCTACGGGAACAGCCTCCGGATGGACAACTGGACCGAGGCGCTGGCCAAGGTCCGCGCGGCGCCCGGCGTGGTGAAGGCCGCGCCCGAGGTGATGAGCCAGTCGATCATCATCAACTCCTCCAACTATCCCGAGGCCGTGAACATCGTCGGTGTCGACACCGCCGAGGCGTCCCGCGGCGTCACCTCGATCCTCTCGGTGCTCACCGACGGCGACCTCGGATTCCGGCCCACCGACACGACGGTGGACGGCGCCGTCCTGCTCGGCCGGCGCCTGTCCGACCGCCTGAGCGCGTACCGGGGCGACATCGTCAACCTGATTCCCCCATCGGCGGCGAAGATCAACCCCGCGCTCGGCTACGCCATGCCGCGGATCTGGAAGTTCCAGGTGTCGGGCATCTTCGAGACCGGGATGTTCCAGTATGACAACCAGTTCGTGGTCATGGACCGGGAAACGGCCCAGCGCTTCGCCGGGCTCGACAGCGCCATCACCGGCATCCAGGTGCGGGTGGCCGACCCGTGGCAGGCGCCGCGGGTGGCGCGGGAGCTCGAGGAGCTGATCGGGTTCCCCTTCCGCACCGTGGACTGGCAGGCCCAGAACGCCTCGCTCTTCGGCGCGCTCAAGCTCGAGAAGCTCGCCATGGGGCTGGTCATCTTCTTCATCATGATCGTGGCGGCCTTCAACATCGTGGGGACGTTGACGATGGTGGTGGCCGACAAGACCCGCGAAATCGGCATCCTCGAGGCGATGGGCCTCCCTGCGGGCGCCATCGGCCGGGTGTTCCTGGCCCAGGGCGCCATCATCGGGGCCATCGGCGTGTCCCTCGGCCTCGCGGCCGGGCTGGCGGTGGCGTTCGTGGTGGACCGGAGCGGGTGGGTACGGATCGATCCCGGCATCTATTTCATCGACCGCCTGCCGGTGCACGTCGAGCTGCGCGACCTGGCGGTCGTGATCGCGGCGGGCTTCGTGCTGACCGTCGCCGCCACGCTCTATCCCTCGCGAGAGGCGACCCGGCTCACGCCGGTGGACGCCATCCGGCACGAATGATCCCCGTGCTGGAGGCCCGCGGTCTGCAGAAGACCTACCTCGGCGGCGACGGCTCGCCCATCGAGGTGCTGGTCGGGGTGGACCTGAGCGTCTCCCGGGGTGAGTTCGTGGCGATCATGGGCGCGAGCGGATCCGGCAAGAGCACCCTGCTGCACCTGCTCGGCGCGCTGGACGCGCCGACCGCGGGCGAGGTGCGGCTGGACGGGGCGCGCTACGCCGAACTGGGCGCGGGAGAGCTCGCCGCGCTGCGGAACCGGCGGATCGGCTTCGTCTTCCAGTTCCACCACCTCCTGCGTGAATTCACCGCGCGCGAGAACGTCATGATGCCGCTGCTCATCGCCGGCTCGGGCGACGCCACCGCCGCCCGCCGGGCCGACGAGCTCCTCGCCGCGGTCGGCCTGACGGCCCGGGCGTCCCACCTGCCGGCCCAGCTGTCGGGCGGCGAGCAGCAGCGGGTGGCGGTGGCGCGCGCGCTGGCCAACGCGCCGGCGGTGGTGCTGGCCGACGAGCC
>DAOMFQ010000181.1:0-4841 GCA_035429905.1 Gemmatimonadales bacterium | reverse complement strand
GAGGGCAGGATGCTGGCAATCGTGACGGTGATCGTGGTCGGCGGAAGGGAATCGGTGGTCCCGTCCGGAGACACCAGCACGGGCCCCGGCACCTCGACCGCGTGAGACCCCGGCAGCCACCCCACCGCGGGGTAGCGGACATCGACGGAATCGCCGCGGGGCACCAGGAGCCCGGGGCCCAGCGCTTCCACCGCGCCTTCCGGGCTCCACGGCGCCACGCGAACCTCCCGCCCGCTCGGCGCGGCGATGGTCCGCACCAGCCAGATCGTGTCGCCGACCTGCGGAAGCGGCGCCTGGCCCAGGAGGAGCAGCAGGACCAGCGACATCAGCGGTGGATGCGCCGGGCGCGCAGGGCGAACGCGCGCCTGAGCGGAAGAGCGTAGTCCTGTCCCGTGATCAGCGCCACGTGGTCCACGCCGGCGGCGGCCAGGTTGCGCCGGCGCTCCTCCGCCCGGCGCTCCGCCAGGCTGGCGTGCCTCCCGCGCACCTCGCGGCTCCCGGCGTCCACGAGCACCCGCCGACCCGACTCGGCGTCCTCGAGGTCGAGCCAGCCCGAGGCGGGGAGCGCCCGTTCGCGCGGGTCGTCCACCGTGACCGCCACGACCTCGTGCCGCCCGGCGAGCCGCTGCATGGCGCGCTCCCAGTTCGGCGCGAGGAAATCCGACAGCACCACGACGATGCTTCGATGATTGAGCAGGCGCACGGCGTACGTCAGGCTCGCCGCCAGGTCCGTGCTCCGGCCCTCCGGCTCGAAGGCCACGAGGTCGCGGATGACGCGGAGCGCGTGGCGCCTGCCCTTTCGGGGCGGGATGACGTGCTCGACCCGGTCGGAGAAGAGCAGCGCCCCGACCCGGTCGCTCTGCCGGGCCGCCGCCAGCGCCAGGACCGCGCCGACCTCGGCGGCGAGCCCGGCCTTGGTCCGCGGCTCGCCGAACCGGGTGGACCCGGAGTGGTCCACCACCAGCAGCACCGTGAGCTCGCGCTCCTCGGTGAAGGTCTTGACGAAGGGGCTGCCGAGGCGGGCCGACACGTTCCAGTCGATGGTGCGGTAGTCATCGCCGATTTCGTAGGCGCGGACCTCCGCGAACTCCATCCCCTGGCCGCGGAAGGTGGACCGGTACTCGCCGGCAAAGAGGGAGGCGACGAGCCCGCGGGTGCGGAGCTCGATCGTCTTCACCTGCTTCAGGACTTCCTGGGAGACCACGCTCATGTCGGGTGGCGGCTCGCGGCTCGGAGGCCGGTGGTCAGGGGACCGGCACGGCAGCGAGCACCCGCTGGATGACGACGTCGGCGTCGACGTCCTCGGCTTCCGCCTCGAACGTGAGCACCACACGGTGGCGCAGGACGTCGGGGGCCAGCGCGCGCACGTCCTCGGGCACCACGTACGATCGGCCCCGGAGGAAGGCGTGCGCCCGCGCTGCCTGCGCCAGCGCGATCGACGCCCGGGGCGACGCACCCCACGCGATGAGGGGCTTCAGCTCCGACAGCCCCACGGTGCCCGGCTCGCGCGTGGCGCGGACCACGTCGACCAGGTAGTCGAGCACCTTCTGGTCGGCGTAGAGCGCGGCGATCTCGGCCCGCGCGGCCAGGATCGTGGCGGGGTCGAGGAGCTTTCGGACCGGGATCGCGGCACCGCCGGCCATGCGGAGGAGGATTTCCCGCTCCTCGTCGCGACTCGGGTACCCGACGCGCACCTTCAGCATGAACCGGTCGAGCTGCGCTTCGGGCAGCGGGTAGGTCCCTTCGTTCTCGATGGGATTCTGGGTGGCGAGCACCAGGAACGGTTCGGTGAGGTGGAAGGTGGCCCCCCCGATCGTCACCTGCTTTTCCTGCATCGCCTCGAGCAGCGCCGACTGCACCTTGGCCGGCGCCCGGTTGATCTCATCGGCCAGGATGATCTGCGCGAAGAGCGGCCCCTTCTTGACCCGGAATTCCTGGTTCTTCTGGTCGAACACCATCGTGCCGATGACGTCGGCCGGCAGCAGGTCGGGCGTGAACTGGATGCGGGAGAAGGTGGCGGAAATGATTTCGGCGAGCGAGCGGACCGCGAGCGTCTTGGCGAGGCCCGGCACGCCTTCCAGGAGGACGTGGCCCCCGGTGAGGAGCCCGATGAGCAGCCGCTCGATCATCACGTCCTGGCCGACGATCCGGCGGCCGACTTCCTTGACGACCTGCGGAATGCGTTCGGTGGCGGCACTGGGGGTGGGCGCCTGCTCTGCGGTCATGCGTCGTCCTCCGAGGGGTGGTCCGGGATGCCGGGGGTGCCGGTCAGTCGCCGGACGGGTCGAGCCGGATGGTCTTGTAGAGTGCCGCCTCCTCGCGGGGCGTCAGGGGCCGGGACCGCCCGACCGGCAGGTCGCCGAGCCGCACGGGGCCGTAGGAGAGGCGGGCCAGCCGCTCGACCTTGAGCCCCATCTCCTCGCACCACTTCCGGACGATCCGGTTGCGACCCTCGGTGAGGGTGACGTCGAGGATGCAGCGACCCTCCTTCCCCGGCCGGACCCGGACCTCCTGCGCCAGGACCGGCCGACCGTCGACCACTACGCGTTCCCGCACCAGCCGCTCCAGCTCGGCGGCCGTGCGCCCATGCACCAGTGCGGTGTAGCGGCGCGGCACCCGGTACTTGGGGTGGGTCAGCCGGTGCACCGCCTCGCCGTCGGTGGTGAGGAGGAGGAGCCCCGTGGTCATCACGTCCAACCGGCCCACGTAGGTGAGCCCCGCCGGATCCTTGATGAACTCGAGGACCGTGCGCCGGCCCTCCTCGTCGCTGGCGGTCGTCACCACACCCAGCGGCTTGTGGAACGCCAGCCAGCGGCGCTGGACCACCTGCACCGCCTTGCCGCCGACGGTGATGCGCTGCCGGTCGGGGTCCACCTTGCTCCCGAGCTCCGCGACCTTCCCGTCCACCCGTACGCGGCCCTCGCGGATAAGTTCCTCGGCCGCGCGCCGGGACGCGATGCCTGCGCGGGCGAGCGCGCGCTGCAGGCGCATCTCGCTCATGACTCGGCCGTCACGTACGCCGCGGCGTCCTCGGTCCCCTCGGTCAGCGGCCGCGGCGGCTGGATGGCGATACTGAGTTCCTCGGCGCGCGGCAGGTCGGTCAGGTCCTTGAGGCCCAGGAGCTCGAGGAACATGGCCGAGGTGCCATAGAGCAGTGGCCGGCCCAGCGCCTCGCTCCGTCCGACGACCTCGATGAGGCCCCGTTCCTGGAGCGAGCGCAGCACGCCGCCGGCCGAAACGCCGCGAATCTCCTCGATTTCCATCCGCCCCACCGGCTGCCGGTACGCGATGATGGAGAGGGTCTCGAGGGCTGCGGCGGTGAGCTTGGGCGCCCGCACCGTGAACTGCGCCCGCTCCAGCGCCTGCGCGAAGGCCGGACGGGTCAGGACCTGGAAGCCGCCGGCCATCTCCACCAGTTCGATGGCGTGCTGGTTGAAATCATACAGTTCGCGAAGCTGGTCCAGCGCGGTCCGGACGTCGGCGAGCGACGCCTCGGGGTCGAGGACGGAGAGTTCTTCCGCGGTCAGCGGGCGCGACGCCGCGAAGAGCGCGGCTTCAATCAGCTGGGCGAGAGGTGTCACGGCGTATCACCATCGGCGCGAAAGCCGCCGCCTGGGTCAGGGAAACGGTGCCTCGGCGCGCGAGTTCGAGCAGCGCCAGGAGCGTGGACAGCACGTCGGTGATGGTCGGTTCCGGCCCCAGCGCCTCGCGCCAGCCGAATTCCGCCTTCTCCTCGAGCAGCGCGGCGAGCCGCCTGGTGGCGCCTTCGACGTCGAGCGGGCGGGCCACGACCCGGTGGAGCACCGGCGACGGAATCCCCTCGATGACCCGCTGCACCGCCTGGAGGAGCTCCACGAGGTCCACCTGCAGCGGCAACGGAGGCAGGTCGGGCGGCGCCGGCAGGAATCCCCGCGGATACTGGTCGGCCCGGCGCTCCGCGGCGCGCCCCAGCCACAGGGCCACTTCGCGGATCTGCTGGTATTCCAGGAGGCGGCGCACCAGCTCGGCGCGCGGATCCTCCCAGCCGTCCTCCTCGCTCCGGCGCGGGAGCAGCATCTGCGCCTTGAGCCGAAGCAGCCGGCCCGCCATCTCGAGGTAATCGGCAGCCTGGTTCAGCCCCAGGTCGTGGATGACCAGGAGAAACTGGTCGGCAATCCGGGCGATCGGGATGTCCGCGATCTCCAGCTCCTCCTCCCGGAGGAGATGGAGCAACAGGTCGAGCGGACCCGAGAAGGCCTCGAGTTCGACCACGAATCCCGACGAGGCGCCCAGCGCCATGGTCGGCGGGTCAGGCAGCGTGAGGGCGGCTTGCTCTTCCAACCGTTGTCCGGATCGAAGGTGGGGTGGACCAGGTGTGGCGCCACTGGCGGCGCGCGGAACAATACACCCCGGCCGGAGGCAAGTCAAAGCACCGTGGCGCTTGACCTTGCACGCGTGCGCCGCTAGTATTCGCGCCTGTTCTTGATGGGAGGGATGGGCCCTCCCGCCGTACCGACTCCGAGAGGTCCGCTGTGCCCCGCATCAAGTCCGCCAAGAAGCGCATGCGCCAGACGAAGGCCCGCACTGCCCGCAACAAGACCCAGCGGAGCCAGCTGCGCACCGCCGTCAAGAAGGTTCGCGCCGCCACCACCAAGGCGGAGGCCACCACGGCGCTGGCCGAGGCGGCGAGCCTGCTCGACCGCGCCGGCCGGAAGAACCTGGTGCATCGCAAGACGGCCGCCCGGCAGAAGAGCCGTCTCGCCAAGGCCGTCGCCGCCAAGGGCTGAGCGTCCTCCCAGTTGAAATGACACGGGGCCCGGCGGATTCGCCGGGCCCCGTTGCCATGCGGCACCCGGCCCGTC
>DAOMFQ010000180.1:0-4848 GCA_035429905.1 Gemmatimonadales bacterium | reverse complement strand
GGGGTGTACTACCAGGCGCCGGGCGGCGCCAACCTCCGCGGCTTCGACCCGCACGCGAGCTCGCGGCAGGCCTACTCGCTGAATGCGCAGCTCGACCGGACGCTGGTCACGCGCCGCGGCGCCAAGCTGTTCAGCCAGGTGAGCATCAGCGCCTGGGGAGACGTCGCGCTCGCCGACCTGCCGTCGGGGAGTGCGGTGTACGGCCCGCTCCGCGGATTTGCCGACGCAGGGCTCGGCGTCAGCGCCTCGCACCGGATCGGCAGCACCTCGTTCGTGACCCGCTTCGACGTGCCGATCTGGGTGAGCCAGGCGGGGCTGGCGCAGGACACTGACCCATCCGACACCGTGGGCTTCCGGTGGCTCTTCAGCTTCGTGCCGGCCATCTAGCCACAAGAACCGCCCACCTCGCCCCCCTCTCCCGGAGGGAGAGGGGGCTCCGGGGGTGAGGGGTTCAGAGCGGTTGGTGAAGGGCACAGCAGATTGCTTCGGCTACTTCGTAGCCTCGCAATGACAGAAGTAGCGGTGTTAGCTAGACTTCCGGCATGAGCGCCCCATGGGATCGTCGCGGCGGCGACCGGCGGGACTTCTTCCGCGATGTGGTCGGCGACTGGTTCGAGCGGTTGGTGGCGAAGGCCGAGGACACCGTCATCCAGAAGCGGTACTTCCGGCCGCCGGGGGCGCTGCCGGAGGTCGGGTTCCTCACCGCCTGCACCCGCTGTGGCGCCTGCGGTGATGTCTGCCCCCCGCACGCGATCCAGTTCGCCGCGCCGGGCGCGGGACTCGCCGCGGGCACGCCGTTCTACGACCCGAAGCTGCAGCCGTGCATCGCCTGCCCGGACATGCCCTGTGCCAAGGCCTGCCCGACCGATGCGCTCACCGTGCCTGCCGATGGCTGGGCGGGGATACATCTCGGGATCTTGGAGCTGCTCCCCGAGCGCTGCATCACCTTCCAGGGCGCCGAGTGCGCGGTCTGCGCCAAGGCCTGCCCTATCGGGCCCGCCGCCCTGGCGATGGACGAGGCGGGGCACCCCGTCATCCGGGCCGAGGGGTGCGTGGGCTGCGGGGTCTGTGTGCGGGCGTGCGTGACGTCGCCCTCTTCCTTCAAACTTCGAGCGCTGGGGACCTGATGCCGGACGTGCCGTACCGAGTGGACAAGCCGTGGGGCCACGAGCTCATCTGGGCGCGCACCGACCGCTATGTGGGCAAGGTGCTGCACGTGAAGGCCGGCCACGTCCTGAGCCTCCAATACCACAACAAGAAGGACGAGACGATGCATGTCCTGTCCGGCGAGCTCATCCTCCGCACCCGTCCTGGTGCCGAGCTGGTGGCCCGAGCCTTCCGCGCCGGCGAGTCGGTGCACATCCCCGCCGGCCTGGTGCACCAGATCGAGGCGGTGGTGGACAGCGACGTGCTCGAGGCCTCCACCCCCGAGCTCGACGACCTCGTGCGGCTCTCCGACCGCTACGGCCGGGGGAGCTGATGCAGGTCATCATTCCGCTGGCCGGCAAGGGCACCCGCCTCCGTCCGCACACCCACCTGGTGCCCAAGCCGATGCTGAAGGTGGCGGGCCGCCCCGTCATGGACTGGGTCATGGACCGGCTCGAGGGGCTCGACGTGACCGAGCTGATCTTCATCACCGGCCACCTGAAGGAGGCGGTCGAGGCCTACGCGAAGGACCGCTACGGCATTCCCTGCCGCTTCATCGAGCAGAAGGTGCAGGACGGCACCGCGGGCGCCATCAACCTCGCGCGGCCGTACGTGACCGGCCCGGTGCTGATCATCTTCGTGGACACGGTGTTCGAGGCGGACCTGACACTCATCAACCGCACCGACGCCGACGGGATCATCTGGGCCAAGGAGGTGGAGGACTACCAGCGCTTCGGCGTGGTGGTCACCGACGCCCAGGGCTTCATGACGAAGATCGTGGAGAAGCCTTCCACGCCAATCTCCAAGCTGGCCAACATCGGCCTCTATTACATCCGCGACGTGCAGGCCCTCTGGGCCGGCATCGACCACGTGCTTGCCGCCCCCGCCAACAAGGGCGAGTTCTACCTGACCGACGCCTTCCAGCACATGATCGAGCACAAGCGGCGCATCCTGGCCGCGGAGGTGGGTGGCTGGTACGACTGTGGCGCGCCAGGCACCCTGCTCGAAACCAACGGGATCCTCCTCGAGAAGGGCGCCGCGCGCCGCCGGGAGTTCCCGGGCGTGGTGGTGGTGGATCCGGTGTACATCGAGGACGGCGTGGTCATCGAGCGGAGCACCATCGGCCCCAACGTGTCGGTCGAGGCGGGCACCCGGATCACCGACAGCACCCTCCGCAACACGATCATCGGCCGTGACGCGGTCATCTCCGCCTCCGTGCTCGACGGCGCCCTCCTCGGCAATCGCGTCAAGGTGGACGGCCTCCGCGGCGACGCCAGCCTGGGCGACGACGCCGAACTCCGCGCGCGCTGAATCGCGCGGAGGCGCTTGACGCCCCCGCCCCAAGGCACGAGACTACGACAATGAATCGCGACGACCTCGTTTACGACTGGAATGCCCAGGACGCTGCGTTCGACTACGCGCGCGCGCCGGTCGTGCTGAACGACGAGACGCTGCGCGACGGGCTGCAGAGCCCGTCGGTCATCGACCCGCCGATGGACGTCAAGATCCGCCTCCTGCACCTGATGGCCGACCTCGGCGTCCGCGCGGCGGACATCGGGCTCCCCGGCGCAGGACCCCGCGCGGTGGCGCAGGTGCGCGCCTTGGCGAAGGAAGTCGTGGACCAGAAGCTCCCCATCAGCATGAATTGCGCGGCGCGCACCGTCATCGCCGACGTCGAGCCGATCGTGCGGGTGTCGGAGGAGGTGGGCGTCCCGATCGAGGCCGCCACCTTCATTGGCTCGTCGAGCATCCGGCAGTACGCCGAGGACTGGACCCTCGACAAGATGGTGCGGGTGTCGGAAGAGGCCGTGACCTTTGCGGTCAGGAACGGCCTGCCGGTCATGTACGTCACCGAGGACACCACCCGCGCCCGCCCCGAAACATTGAAGGCGCTCTACGGCGCAGCCATCCGCTGTGGCGCGCGGCGCCTCTGCCTGGCCGATACCGTCGGCTTCGCCACGCCGGCTGGCGTGCGCGCGCTGATCAGGTTCATCCAGGACGAGATCGTGAAGCCCTCCGGCGAGTCGATCAAGATCGACTGGCACGGCCACCGCGACCGCGGGCTGGGCATCGCCAACTGCCTGGCCGCCATCGAGGCCGGCGTGGACCGGGTGCACGGCACCGCGCTCGGCATCGGGGAGCGGGTGGGCAACGCCGAGATGGACCTGCTGATCGTGAACCTGCACCTCCTCGGCCTCCACACCGGCGACCTCAGCAAGCTGAGCGAATACTGCCGCCTCGTGTCCGAGGCCACCGGCGTGCCGGTGCCGGCGCAGTACCCGGTGGTGGGGAGCGACGCCTTCCGGACCGCCACCGGCGTCCACGCCGCCGCCATCCTCAAGGCGCGCCGCAAGGGCGACGAGTGGCTGGCCGATCGCGTGTATTCCAGCGTGCCGGCGGGCACCTTCGGCTTCCGCCAGGTCATCGAGATCTCCCCGGTGTCGGGCCTCTCCAACGTGAAGTGCTGGCTCGAGGAGCACGGCTACGACCCGGAGGATGCGCAGGCCTGCGACGCGCTCTTCACCGCGGCCAAGGGAGCCGACCGCGTGCTGGCGGAGGCGGAGTGCCATCGGCTCATCGCGGCGGCCCGGGGGCGGAGCGTGGCGGATGCCGTCCGTCACTGACGCCGTCGCCCGGAGCTACCTCGACCTCAGGTGGAATTTCGATCCCGCCGCCGGCACCGCGGCGGGCGATGCCGCCGCCGACGCGCGGCTCGGCAGCTTCGACGACGTGAGCGTGCGGCGGCAGCTCGCCGCCTTCCGGGCCATGGCCGGCGCCGTCGAGGACATGGAAATCGCCGACCTGCAGGACGAGATCGACCGCACCGCCCTCCTCGACGACATCCGCGTCACCATCTTCCGGTTTCAGCACGAACGGCCCCACGTCCACGACCCCGCCTTCTGGGTGGTGCACCTCTTCGGCGCCTGGCAGGGCCTCCTCGACCGCGCGGACCACGACACCGAGCGGCGGGCGGACGCCGCGCTGGCCCGGCTCGTGGCCACGCCGGAGTTCCTGGCGAACGCCGCCGCCACCCTCAAGAACCCGCCGTCGGTCCTGCTCGACACCGCGCTGACGATGCTCGAGGGAGGCGCCGGGCTCGCGGAGGCGGTGGGGGAGACGTTTGCGGCGCGGGTGCCGGCGCGGGCGGAGGCGCTCCGGGTGGCGGCGCGCGAGGCGGCGGTGGCGGTGGCCTCCTTCCGAGGGACGCTGCTCGACGACCTCCAGGCCAACCCGGCCGAGCTCGCCTTTGCCGTGGGCGAGGACGAGTTCAACCGCCGGCTGCACCACGAGCACGCGCTCCGCGCCACCGCCCCCGAGCTCTGGCGCTACGGGCTCCGGCTGGTGGAGCAGTGCGATGCCGACGTGCGGGAGGGGGCGGGCCGCGTGGCGCCGGGCGAGCACTGGGCCGAAACGGTGCGCCGCCTCCGCGGCGAGCCGACGCACCTCTCGCCGATCGAGGCGTACGCCGACGAGGTCGGCCGCGCCCGGGGCTTCCTGGCGGAGACGGGGCTGGTGGCGGTGCCCGGCGCCGAGCTGGTCGTGGAGGAAACGCCGCCCTACCTGCGGCACTTCCTGCCGGCCATCTGGTGTGTGCCGGCGGGGCCGGAGGAGGCGGGGCGGGCGGGGCGGCTGTACGTGGCCGGGACCGGCAGCGGAGCGCTGCATTCCCGCCACGAGACCTGGGCCTGGGCCGCCGGCGAG
>DAOMFQ010000179.1:0-4868 GCA_035429905.1 Gemmatimonadales bacterium | reverse complement strand
CTCGGCGAGCGCGGCCCCGCTCGCCGCCGCCACGGTGGCGCCGGGGCGGAAGTGCGCGCCGAGCCAAGCCACCACCGGTTCGTGATTCTCGTACTGGGCGAGGTCGGCGGTGAGCGCCGCCAGCGCGGCCGTGACCCCGGCACCGAGGGGTTCACGGGCCATCGGGCGGAGCGCCGCCGAGGCCGGCCGGTCGGGCAGCGTCTCCACGTGCAGTGCGCCGTCGGCGCGGAGCCAGGAGGCGTGGTTCGCCTCCGCATAGTCGTGGTCGTCGCCGGCCACCCAGAAGAGCGGCACGACCGAGCGCTGCCACCGTTCGGCGAGCACCCGCGCGAGGGCGGCGGCGGAGAGCGCCTTGTGCACCGCGTAGAGCGGGCCGGTGAAGAGGGCGGGCTGCTGTCCCGTGGTGACCACGAGGGCACCGGGTTCCGCGAGCCGCGCGCGGAGCGCGTCCTGCCCCGGTCCGGCGATCAGCGCGGGCACCAGCCGTGGGTCGAATCCCCCCTGCTGCTCGGCTGGCCACGAGGGCGCTGCGGCGATCGGCGTGGGGACGATGCGCATCAACGCTCCCGGCGGGCCAGCAGGATCGTGCGGGGCGCCCCGGCGAGGAGGGGTCCCCCGTCGTAGTCGCCCAGCCGTTCGTGGACCGACAGCCCCGCGGCCACCAGCATCGTCTCCAGTTCCTCCGGCTGAAAGAGTCGGACGCGCTCCACGAAGCGCCTGCCGTCCGGCACCGTGATGGTCTTGACCACCCGGCGCCCGTCCTCGACCAGCTCCCGCGTGATCTTCGCGCGTCCGGTGCCGAGCACCTGCTCCTCTTCCGCCACCAGGCGGCGTCGGACCGTGTCGGCGTTCAGGAAATCCATCGCGAACCACCCGCCGTCAACCAGGCACTCGCCCATGCCGTGGAGGACCCGGGCGTGCTCCTCGTCGCGCGCGAAGTATCCGAAGCTGGTGAAGAGGTTCACCACCAGGTCCACCGAGGCGGCCCGTACCGGAAGCCGTCGCATGTCCGCGCGCACCAGCGGCACCGCCGCCTCACGCGCGCGCAGCAACAGGGCCCTGGAGAGGTCCAACCCGATGGGACGGGCACCGGCGGCCGCCAGCGCACGAGCGTGGCGCCCGGCGCCGCAGCCCACGTCGAGGACGCGCCAGCCTGCCCGCCACGGGAGCCTCCGGGTCAGGAGCGCCACCACCCGCGCCGCCTCGTCCGCATCGCGGTGCGGGTAGAGCGCCAGGTAGTCCTCGTTGAACCAGTCCTCAAACCACTCGGCCAGCCCTACCTCCCCTTGTGGTACGGTTCGCCGCGCAGGATCGTCCCGGCACGGTAGAGTTGCTCCGCGACCACCACGCGCGCCAGCTCGTGGGGCAAGGTCAGCGGCCCGAGGCTCCACCGCTGCTCGGCGCCGGCCACGAACGCCGGGTCGAGGCCGGTCGAGCCTCCAAGGACGAACGCCAGCGGGCGACCCTCGGTTTCCCAGCGACCCAGCCGGGTGGCAAGGTCGGTGCTGCTCCAACCGGTGCCTTCGCGCGCGAGGGCCACGACCCGCGCCCGCGGCGGGAGCCTCGCGCCGAGCCGGCTGGCCTCTTCCGCCTGTTGAACGGCCCGGGTTGGAGCCCGGGCCGCTTCGCGCACCTCCACCTCGTGCACCTCCGCGCGCCGTCCCAGGCGGCGGAGGTAGTCGTCACACGCCTCGCGGTAACAGGGCCGGAGCTTGCCGACGGCGAGCACCCAGAGCTCCACGCGAGGCCGGCCGGCTCAGGCGTACATGCCGCGGAGGCGGTGCACCGCCGCCACCCGCTCGATCGAGAGCATGTAGGCCGCGATCCGCATGTTGACCGCGTGCTTGTCCGCCATGGCCGCCACTTCCTCGAACGAGGTGACCATGATGCGCTCCAGCCGCCGGTTGACGGTCTCCTCGTCCCAGAAATAGCCGCTCCGGTCCTGGACCCACTCGAAGTAGCTCACGGTCACCCCGCCGGCGTTGGCCAGGATGTCCGGGATGACGAAGATGCCCTTCTGCTCCAGGATGGCGTCGGCCTTGGCCGTGGTCGGCCCGTTGGCGCCCTCGCAGATGATCTTGGCCTGGATCGACGCGGCGTTCTTGCTGGTGATGACGTTTTCCATGGCGGCCGGCACGAGGACGTCGCAGGAGCAGCCGAGGAGCTGGTCATTCGTGATCACGTCGCCCTTGGGATAGCCCGCCAGCACCTTCTTGTCCTTGACCCAGGCCAGCAGGTCGGCCACGTCGAAGCCCTTGGCGTTGTACAGCCCGCCCGACTTGTCGCTGACGGCGACGATGGTGGCGCCCTGCCGGGACAGGAGATCGGCCGCGACCGAGCCGACGTTCCCGAAGCCCTGGACCGCCACGCGCGCGCCCTTGATCGGCATCCCGTGCCGCTTGAGCGCCTCGAGGGTCACGATCATGCAGCCGCGGCCGGTCGCCTCGCGCCGGCCCTGCGAGCCGCCCATCTCCACCGGCTTCCCGGTGACCACGGCGGTGACGGTGTGTCGCTTGTGCATGGAGTAGGTGTCCATGATCCACGCCATCACGCGCTCGTTGGTGTTCACATCGGGCGCCGGCACGTCGCTGTCGGGACCGAGGGTGTCGATGATGGCCGAGGTGTAGCGCCGCGTGAGGCGCTCGAGCTCCCCCATGGACATGGTGCTGGGGTCACAGATGACGCCGCCCTTGGCGCCGCCGAACGGAATGTTGACGACGGCGCACTTCCACGTCATCCAGGCCGCGAGGGCGGTCACTTCGTCGAGGCTGACATTCATGTCGAAGCGAATGCCGCCCTTGGCCGGGCCGCGGGAGGTGTTGTACAGGACCCGGTAGCCGGTGTACACGTCGACGTCGCCGCCGTCGCGCTGAACCGGAATGGACACGATGATCTGCTTTTCGGGATTCCGCAGGACCTTGTACAGGCCGGCGTCCAGGTTCAGCCGCTTGGCGGCGTAGTCGAAGCGCGACATCATCGCCTCGAACGGGTTCTCTTCGCCAAGGAAGGTGTCCTTGTCCGGGCGGACGACGTCCTGGCCGGTACGCACGCTTACGCTGCTCATATTCCTCTCCGGGTGATCCGGAACGACGGGTTGACTACGGGCGCTGCACGGGTGACACGAGGGCATCCAGCGCGGCCACGAAGGCGTCGCCCCCGGATTCGAATCGCACGTTCAATATCGCTACCAACGGCTCCGGCGCGCTGGCCGGCCACCGGTCCCGCAGCTTGACGGCGTCCTTGGCCGTCAGGACGACGTGATCGGCCTTCCGGGCCGCACGCGCCAGCCAGGCGACGTCTTCGTCGCGAAAATCGTAGTGGTCGCGCCAGGTGGCCACCTGCACCTGCGCACCGGTGCCCTTGACCTGGGCCACGAAGGCGTCGGGATCGGCGATGGCCGTCGCGGCCACCACCCGCTGCCCCCGCAGCGTCTCGACCGGCTGCGCGCGGCCGCTGACCATCCCCTCGAGGTGGTGCAGCCCGAGGTGCACGATGGCGATGGGCACCGATCCCCGGCGCGCGATGTCGCCGGCGAGCGCCGCGGCGGCCTCCGCGCTGGCGCGCTTCCGCGTCACCACCACGAAGTCGGCCCGCTCCATGGCACCCCACCCCTCGCGCCACGGGCCCGCCGGCAGCGGCCACCGGACCGCCAGGGTCGTTTCGGCGCTCACCACCAGGACGTTGAGATCGCGCCGCACGTCGAGTCGCTGGAACGCGTCGTCCAGCACCAGCACGTCGGCGCCCTCGGCGACGGCGCGCGCGCCCCCGGCCAGCCGGTCGGGATTGGCCACCACCACCGCCTCGGGGACGTCGTGGCGGTGCACGAGCACCTCGTCGGCGCCGTAACCGCGCAGGAGGATGCCGGGGCGGCGGCCCCGGGCGGCGAAGTGCCGCGCGATCCACGCCGCGATGGGAGTCTTCCCCGACCCCCCGACCGTCAGATTGCCCACGGCCACCGAGGGGAGGGGCAGCGCGTGGCTGGCGCGCCACCCGCGCCGGAACGAGAGCTCGCGCAGCCCCATCCCGGCCCGCCAGATCGCCGCCGCCGGCAACAGCCCGAGGCGAGCCAGCCTGGCATCCAGCCGACGGCTGGTCCAGAGCCAGCGAATCAGCCGGTGGGTGTCGCCGTGCCGTCGGGCCATCGCGCCATCCTCTCCACCTCGTCCATGGCGCGCCGGGCCTGTTCCAGCGCCGCCGCCAGGTGCTCCTCGCCCCGGGGGATCCGGAGCGGGGGGCCGTATGCCACGCGCACCCGCGCGAATGGCTTCGGCACGCAGAATCGGTCCCACGAATGTAGCCGCCAGGCGCGGTCGACCTCCGCGAAGATCGGAATGATCGGCACCCCTGCGCGTTGCGCGGCGGCCAGCACCCCGAGCTTGAGATCGCGCCGCGGCCCGCGCGGCCCATCGGGTGTGAACGCCACGATGGCACCAGCCGCGAGTTCGCGGGTGGCCGCAAGGAGCGCCCCCACCGCCCCGCGAGAGCTCGACCCGCGCACCAGGCGATACCCGATCGAGACCGCAAAGTCGGACAGGTACTGCCCGTCCCGCGCCTGGCTGACCACGATCACCGTGTTCTCGCCGCGGTGGTCCCAGAGCAGGGGGAGCAGGGTCTCGTGCCAGAGCATGCAGGCGAAGCCTTGGCCATTCGCCGCGAGGTCGTCCCACGCCTGGCGGTAGATGCGCTCGACGCGCCAGGTCGAGGCCACCGCGCGGGCCAGCTTTGTCGCCTTATCGCGCACGTCGGACGCGAGTTCGAGCCAGGCGTCCTGTCCGCTGGACTTCGGCGGACGGAGCATCAGCAAGTTGCCGGTTTCGGCGATAAGCAGCGCCTGGCCGGCGCGTTCGCCCAGGCGCCGCATGCGTTTG
>DAOMFQ010000178.1:0-4924 GCA_035429905.1 Gemmatimonadales bacterium | reverse complement strand
GGTGACGGCCTCGATGGCCGCGCTGCAGGGGGCCGATGCCCGGCTCGCCGCCGCCGAGGCGGCGGTGGAAACCGCGCAACTGCAGCTCGGGTACACCACGATCCTCGCGCCGTCCTCCGGGATCGTGGCGCGCCGCAAGGTGGAGCCCGGCGAACTGGTGCAGCCGGGACAGACCCTGATGACGGTGGTGCCGACGGAAGCGGTGTGGGTCACCGCCAACCTGAAGGAAACGCAGCTCGAGAACGTCAACCCTGGCGACCCGGCGACCTTCACGGTGGACGCCTACCCGGGCCAGACCTTCCGCGGCACGGTGGAGAGCGTGAGCCCGGCCACCGGCGCACGCTTCGCGCTGCTCCCGCCCGACAACGCGACCGGCAACTTCACCAAGGTGGTCCAGCGGGTGCCGGTCCGGATCGCCGTCCTGCCCGACGGCACCTCGGACTACCCGCTCCGCCCCGGCCTCTCGGCCGACGTCACGATCCGCACCCGCTGAACCGGTCGTGAGCTCCATCGCCCTGCCGTTCGGCGGCCGGCAACAGCTTTCGCGCGCCGAGGTCTACGGCGCGCGCTACCTGATCGCGTTCGCGGTCACGCTGGCGAGCGTCCTCGAGCTCGTGGACACGAGCATCGTGAACGTGGCCATCCCCCACATGATGGGCAATCTCGGCGCCACCCTCGAGGAGATCGCCTGGGTCAGCACCGGCTACATCGTGGCCAACGTGATCGTGCTGCCGCTGACGGGCTGGCTGTCGGAGCGGCTGGGGCGCCGCAACTACTACACCGGCTCGATCGTGCTCTTCACCGTGGCCTCGTTCTTCTGCGGCAATGCCGGCACGCTCGAAAGTCTCGTCTTCTGGCGCATCGTGCAGGGGCTGGGCGGGGGCGCGCTGATTTCGACCGCGCAGGCCATCCTCTTTGACGTCTTCCCGCGCGAGGAAGCCGGCACCGCGATGGCCATCTTCGGCATGGGGGTGATGGTGGGCCCGACCCTCGGCCCCACCCTCGGCGGCTGGATCACCGACAACTACGCCTGGCCCTGGATCTTCTACATCAACATCCCGCTCGGCATCCTGGCGGGGGCGCTCACCTGGCGCTACGTGCCGGAGCCCGACCACCACATCGAGATGCCCGACCACGTGGACTGGAAGGGGCTGGCACTGCTGATCCTCGGCATCGGCTCCCTCCAGATCCTGCTGGAGCGGGGCGAGAGCCACGACTGGTTCGCCTCGCGGGAAATCGTGACGGAATCCTTCGTGGCCGTGACGGCGCTGCTGTTGTTCGTCTGGCACGAACTCCGCACGCCGCACCCGGTCGTCAACCTCCGCATCCTGAAGAACCGCCAGCTGGCCACGGGCGTCATCTTCGGGCTGCTCCTGGGCTTCGCGCTCTATTCCAGCGTCTTCGCCCTGCCGGTCTTCCTGCAGAACCTCCTCGGGTACACGGCGTGGGACACCGGCAAGGTGATCCTGCCCGGCGCGCTGGCCAGCGCCGTCACGATGGCATTCGCGGGGAAGTTCAGCGGGCGGATCGACGCGCGCCTGAGCATCACGGCGGGAATCCTGCTCTTCGGGCTCTCGATGTGGCAACACTATCACTTCACGCTCGCGCTCGGCATGGGCGACCTGCTCCTGCCGATGATCCTGCGCGGCGTGGCGATGGGGCTGATCTTCGTCCCGCTCACCGGCGTGACAGTGGCGGACCTCAAGCCGCAGCAGATGGCGCAGGGAACGGGGCTCTTCAACCTGTCGCGGCAACTTGGGGGCAGCTTCGGCATCGCCATCACCGCCACGCTGCTCACCCGCTATACCGAGCAGGCGCGGGACGCGCTCCGCCCGCACCTGTCCGTCACCGACGCCCTGCCGCGCGAGTGGCTGGCCGGGCTGCAGCAGGTCTTCCTCCGGCAGGGCGGCACGCCGGCCGAGGCCACGCAGAAGTCCCTGGCGGCGCTCGAGGGCCTGGTGCACCAGCAGGCGTCGGTCATTGCCTTCGAGCGGGTGTTCCTGACGATGGGACTCGCCTTCCTGCTGGCGCTCCCGCTGCTGCTCCTGTTCCGGACCGGCAAGGCCGCCGCGGGCGGCGGCGCCGCGCACTAGTTCGCGAGGCAGGCCCCCGCCATCCGGCGGACGCGGACCTGCTGCGTCACCTCGGTTCGCCCTGCGCCGCCCGGAAACTCGATTGCGGCCACGACCGAACTCTCCCAGCCCAGCGGGCCCGCCGCGTCGCCCCACCGCAGGCTGCCGTTCTCCACCTCTTCCCGATGGATCGTGATAGTGGAGTCTCCAGCAGACACACCTTCCTCCCACGCATCGCGGCGCGTCCATCGGTATCTCGCCACGGGTCCTTCCGCGGTCACACTGTCCGCCACCCGCCAGATGGTCAGCCCCGCACCATCCGTCCACTCCCGACCGGGCCCGATGGCCGCTCGAGGCAGCGGCGGGAAGAAGTGCAGTGCGATCCGCGCGAAGTCGAACACCTCCCGGATCGCCGCAGGAACGAACGGGCTCACCTCGGCGAGGTAATCGCCCCAGGGATCGAGCGTACCCCGGTAGCGCCCGCCGAGAATGCCCTCCGCATCCGGCACGACCTTCCCCTCGGGGCCTTCGCGAAAGACCGTGAGCGCATCGTACCAGGCCTCCACGGCCAGCCCGCCGCTGTCCGGCTGCGCGCGCACCACCAGGGCGCCGTCGCGCCCGACCTGCTCCGTCCGGCGCACCGCGCCGTAGCTCGACTGCACCGTGCTCCGCACCGACTCGGCAAACCGGGCGCAGCCGATCGTCCGCGCGTCATACGCCGGAGTCTGGGCCGCGCCGGGCCGCGCGCAGGCGAGCAAACCGACCACCAGGGACCAGCGCATCACTTGCATGACGGCCAATGTGGCTGCATCCTCTCTCCCTGTCCAACCGCGCCCCTCCCACAGCGGATCACCCCATGCGCCTCCCCGCCCTGCTGCTCGCGCTCTCCTTCCTGCCACCCCTTCCCATGGCGGCGCAGCAATCCGCCACGGCTCCGGTGCGGACGCTCATCCGCGCCGGCCGGCTGATCGACGGCACCGGCGCGCCGGTGCGCACGGACCAGGGGATCCTGATCGAGGACGGACGGGTGACGGCCGTCGGTGCGTGGGCGGACATCACGCCGCGGGGCGCGGGGGCCGCCACCGTGGACTTGAGCCGGATGACGGTCCTCCCCGGCCTGATCGATGCCCACACCCACCTCCTCCTGCAGGGCGACATCACCGCCGCCGAGTACGACGAACAGCTGCTCAAGGAGTCGATTCCCTACCGGACCATCCGCGCGGTCGCGGCGGGTCGGGTGGCGCTCATGCACGGGTTCACCACGCTGCGCGACCTCGAAACCGAGGGTGCGATGTTCGCCGACGTGGACCTGAAGCGCGCCTTCGCCCGCGACATCGTGCCGGGCCCGCGGCTCTTCGTCGCCACTCGGGCGTTCAGCGCCACCGGGATGTACCCGCTCTCGGGATACTCCTGGGAGCTGAAGGTGCCCGACGGGGTGCAGATCGTGGATGGGCCGGAGGAGATCCGGAAGGGCGTGCGCGAGCAGGTCAAGTACGGCGCGGATTGGATCAAGGTGTACGTGGATCGTCGCTACTACCTCGGTGACGACGGCCGGCTGCGGAGCTGGGTCAACTTCACCGATGAAGAGCTGAAGATGTTCGTGGACGAGGCGCACCGGCTCGGTAAGCGGGCGGCGGCGCACGCCATCGGGTGGGACGGCATCGATGCCGCGCTCCGCGCGGGCTTCAACAGCATCGAGCACGGCGACGGACTGACGCCCGACCTGATGGACCGGATGGTCAAGCAGGGAGTCTTCTGGTGCCCGACGATCTTCGTCGGTGCCTACGTGGCGGAGGGGCGCGGGGGGATCTGGCCGAAGATGGTGGACATCGAGCGGATCGCGTTCGGCCTGGCGCTGAAGCGCGGGGTGCTCATCGCCTACGGTACCGACGCCGGCGGGTACGCCTGGACCGAACACCAGGCCAAAGAGATGTCCTACATGGTGCAGTACGGGATGACCCCGATGCAGGTCATCCGTTCCGCCACCTCGGTCGCCGCCGACCTGCTGGGCCAGGGCCCCAACCTCGGCAGCGTGGCCCCCGGGCGGTGGGCGGACCTCATCGCCCTGCCCGAGGACCCGCTCGCCGACATCAGCGCGCTCGAGCGGGTGACGTGGGTGATGAAGGGCGGGACCGTCTACAAGCAGTAGGCAGGAATCGCGTATCGGAGTAGGGGCGCACAGCTGTGCGCCCCTACTCCGAATCCATGAACGGGTACCGATAGTTCACCGGCGGCACGAACGTCTCCTTGATGCTGCGCGGCGAGATCCACCGCATCAGGTTCAGGATCGAGCCCGCCTTGTCGTTGGTGCCGCTGGCCCGCGCGCCGCCGAACGGCTGCTGGCCCACCACCGCCCCGGTCGGCTTGTCGTTCAGGTAGAAGTTGCCGGCCGCATTCCGCAGCGCGTCCGTGGCCTCGGCGAGCACGCGCCGGTCCTGTGCGAAGACGGCGCCGGTCAGCGCATACGGGCTGGTAGAGTCTACCAGGGCGAGCGTCTCGGTCCACCGCGCCGCCGGATACACGTGGAGCGTGAGCACCGGGCCGAAGATCTCCTCGCACATCGTGCGGTACCGAGGGTCGTCCACCCGGAACAGCGTCGGCTCGATGAAGTACCCCTCCCTGTCGTCCGCGGTGCCGCCGGCCACCAGCTCAACCCCCTTCGCCTTCTTCGCCGTCTGGATGTACTCCGAGATCTTGTCGAAGCCCTTCTTGTCGATGACGGCGCCCACGAAGTTCCGGAAGTCCGCGACGTTGCCCATCCGGATGTCGGCCATCATCGCCACCATCCGCTCCCGCACCGCCGGCCAGAGATTGTCCGGCACGTAGGCGCGCGAGGCGGCGCTGCACTTCTG
>DAOMFQ010000177.1:0-4924 GCA_035429905.1 Gemmatimonadales bacterium | reverse complement strand
GGCCGAGTTGCGCGACGAGACCGCCGAGGACCCGAGCGAGGTGGCCGCGCGCCGCGCCGGCCTCACGTTCATCAAGCTCGACGGCAACGTCGGCTGCGTGGTCAACGGCGCCGGCCTGGCGATGGCCACCATGGACCTGGTCAAGTACTATGGCGGGGAGCCCGCCAACTTCCTCGACATCGGGGGCAGCTCGAACCCGGACAAGGTCGTCAACGCGCTCAAGATCATCACCGCCGATCCCAGCGTCCGCGCCATCCTGTTCAACATCTTCGGCGGCATCACCCGCACCGACGACGTCGCCAACGGCATCAAGACCGCCCTCGCGCAGTTCCCGGTCAAGGTGCCGATCGTGGTACGCCTCACCGGTACCAACGAGAAGGAAGCGGTCAAGATCCTGCAGGGCATCGGGATGACGGCGCTCTCCGACATGGACGACGCCGTGTCCCAGGTGGTCAAGCTGGTCGGGGAGGCCGCGTGAGCATCTTCATTGGCAAGGACACGCGGCTCGTCGTGCAGGGCATCACCGGCCGCGACGGCTCGTTCCACGCAAAGCAAATGATCGAGTACGGCACCAGGGTCGTGGCCGGCGTCACCCCGGGAAAGGGGGGCCAGCGCTTCGAGGGCACGGTGCCGATCTTCGATTCCGTCGCGCAGGCGGTGGCCGAGGCGGGCGCCAACACCGCGGTGATCTACGTGCCGCCGGCCGGCGCCGCGGGCGCCATTTTCGAGGCGGTGGATGCGGGCATCAAGATGGTCGTCTGCATCACCGAGGGCGTGCCGGTCATCGAGATGACCCGGGTCATGCCCTTCGTGCGGGAGCATGGGGCCCGGCTCATCGGGCCCAATTGCCCCGGGGCCATCACGCCGGGCCAGGCCAAGGTGGGCATCATCCCGGGCTCGATTTGCGCGCCGGGCCGGGTGGGGCTGGTGTCGCGCAGCGGCACGCTCACCTACGAGGTGGTCAACCAGCTCACGCGGGCCAAGATCGGGCAGAGCACCTGCGTGGGCATCGGCGGCGACCCCATCATCGGCACCAACTTCATCGATTGCCTGCGCGCCTTCCAGGACGATCCCGACACCGACGCGATCGTCATGATGGGCGAAATCGGCGGCACTGACGAGCAGCACGCCGCCGACTTCGTCCGCCGGCACGTCACGAAGCCCGTGGTCGGCTTCATCGCCGGGCAGACGGCGCCACCCGGCCGCCGGATGGGGCACGCCGGGGCCATCATCTCCGGCTCGTCCGGCACCGCCGCCGAAAAGATGGCGGCCTTCGAGGCGGCGGGCATCAGCGTCATGAAGCGCCCGGCCGACGTCGTGCCGCTGCTCAAGGCCCGGCTCAAGTAGCCGGCACACACCACCGACCCGAACCCAGAATTCGAGCGCATGCAGACTCTCGCCATCATCAAGCCCGACGCGGTCGCCACCGGCAAGACCGGTCTCATCCTGGCTCACCTCCAGAAGGCGGGGTTCACCCTGCAGGCCGCGCGCCTGGTCCGGCTGACCCTCCCGCAGGCCGAGGCCTTCTACGGCGTGCACAAGGGGCGGCCCTTCTTTCCCGAGCTGGTCGCCTTCATGACCAGCGGCCCCTGCCTCCCCATGGCGCTCACCCGGAAGGATGCGGTCGCCGAGCTCCGCACCGTCATCGGCGCTACCGACCCGGCGGAGGCCGCGCCGGGCACCGTTCGGAAGCTCTATGCGGAGTCCAAGGGACGGAACGCCATCCACGCCTCGGACAGCGACGAGAACGCGGCGCGTGAAATCGCGTTCTTCTTCACCGAGGGAGAACTGGCCGGGCTGCGGGGGTGAAGCGCAGGGGGGTCTGCTTGACCTAAGTTAAGGGCCCCATTAGCTTTAGTGGCTATGCTCAAGTTCGCCATTCGGGACCTCCAGCGCGGCCCGGTCGAGACCCGCGGGGAGCTGTCACCGCGGGATCCCGTCTTCGAGGGCCTGGACTTGCCGCTGGACGGCCCAGTATCGATTGACGGGGAGCTGCAGGCCACCGAAGGCGAGGACTTCCTCTGGCGCGGCTCGATCCACGCCTCGGCGACGTTGCCGTGCCGCCGGTGCCTGGCCGACGTGCCGTATCGGGTCAATCGGCAGGTCGATGTGCTGCTCACGAGTGACCCCGAGGCCGCCGAGGACCCGAGCGTCTACCCGCTGCCGGTGGCGGCCACGCAGGTGGACCTGAGCGATGTGGTGCGCGAGGAACTGGCGCTCGAAGTCCCGGGCTTCGTCCTCTGCCGCGATGACTGTGCCGGGCTGTGCCCGAGGTGTGGTGCCGATTTGAACGCGGGTCCGTGCGCGTGCGTGCGGTCCGCCGAACCCGTCTGAGGAAACCATGGCAGTCCCGAAGAGAAAACTCTCGAAGTCTCGCAAGCGGCTCCGCCGCGGCCACCACGTCGCCGCGAGCGTCAAGACGCAGGCCTGTCCCCGCTGCGGCGATCCGAAGCTGTCCCACCGCGTGTGCCCGAGCTGCGGGTACTATCGCGGCAAGAAGGTCGTCGAGGTCAAGGGCGACTGACCGTGATTCGCGTGGCGCTGGACGCGATGGGCGGGGATCACGCCCCCCAGGCCGAAATCGAGGGCGCGATCGCTGCGCTCGCGCTGCTGCCGAACGTGCTGGTGCAGCTGGTGGGCAAGGTGGACGTGATCGAGGCCGAGTTGGGTCGTCACCCCGCCGTCGACCGGAGCCGCCTGCAGATCGTGCCGGCCACCGAAGTGATCGGCATGGGTGAAAAGCCCCTCGCCGCGGTCCGCAAGAAGCCCAATTCGAGCGTCGTGGTCGGGCTCGGCCTCCAGAAGGCCGGCGCCTCCGACGCATTCGTCTCCGCCGGCAACACTGGCGCCGTGCTCGCCGCCTCCACCGTCCTCCTCGGCATCCATCCCGGGGTCGATCGCGCCACCGTCGCCACCCCGTTTCCCACCGCCGACCTCCCCGTGCTCGTCCTGGACGGGGGCGCCAACGTCGACTGTTCGGCCAAGGAACTCGTCGGGTTCGCCCGGCTCGGGTCGGCCTACGCGCGGGATGTCATGGGCCGCGAGAGCCCGCTGGTCGGGCTGCTCAACATCGGTGAGGAAGACGAGAAGGGGAACGCTGTGTCCCGGCAGGCGCACGAGCTCCTGAAGCAGACGCCGGGCCTCAACTACATCGGCAACATCGAGGGCCGGGACATCCTCGCCGGCCACTCCAAGCTTGGCCACGTGGACGTGGTGGTGACCGACGGCTTCGTCGGCAACATCGTCCTCAAGTTCTACGAGTCCGTGGCCCGCCTCATCCTCCGGCTCGTCAAGCGGACGGCGCCCGACATCCTGCAGCGGGCGGACGTGCAGGAGGTCTTCCGGGTGCTCGACTACGCCGAGTACGGCGGCGCGCCGCTGCTCGGCGTGCGCGGCGTCTCGATCATCTGCCACGGCTCCTCGGGCAGCGCGGCCATCAAGAACGCCATCCGGGTGGCGGTACAGATGGTCGAAACCGGGCTGGATCAGCACATCGCGGCCGAATTCGCCGCCGGCGCCGCGCCGGTCGCATGATTCAGCGCCCCTTCGTCGAATTCGCCGGACTCGGGGTGGCGGTGCCCGAGCGGGTGGTGACGAACGCGGAATTCGAGAAGACCCTCGAGACTTCCGACCAATGGATCGTGGAGCGGACCGGCATCCGCGAGCGCCGCGTGGCGGCGCCCGACCAGTCGGTGGCCACGATGTCCCGCGATGCCTCGCTCCGGGCCCTCGCCGCCGCCGGCCTCGGCCCCGAGGACCTGCACGGCATCGTGCTGGCCACGGCCACTCCCGACCGCCTCCTTCCCTCCACCGCGTGCGATCTTCAGGCGCTGCTGGGCGCCAGGAACGCCGCCGCCTTCGACGTCTCCGCCGCCTGCCCCGGCTGGCTGTTCGCGCTCACCGTGGCCGAAGGCCTCGTGGCCTCCGGCCAGGGCGAGAACTTCCTGATCGTCGGGGCCGAGAAGCTGAGCACCATCGCGGACCCGACCGACCGCTCCACCGCCATTCTCTTCGGCGACGCCGCGGGCGCCGCCGTGATCCGGAAGAGCGGCGGGGGCAAGCGGGGCGTCCTGTCCACCTTCATCAAGTCCGACGGCAATCTCGCCAACCTGCTCTACCGGCCCGGCGGTGGGGCGGTGGATCCCATCAGCGAAAAGGTGGTGGCGGAGCGCTCGCACTTCATCAAGATGGCAGGGCGCGAGGTGTTCAAGTCCGCCGTGCTGACCATGTCCGAGGCGTGCGACCAGGCGCTGAGCCGCGCCGGGATCACCGCGGACCAGGTGGACCTCATGGTGCCGCACCAGGCGAACCTCCGGATCATCGAAGCCACCGCCAAGCACGCCGGCATGCCGCTCAGCAAGGTGATGGTCAACGTGGACCGCTACGGCAACACCTCCTCGGCGTCGATCCCGCTGGCCATCGACCAGGCGGTCCAGGAGGGCCGGATCAAGCCGGGCTCGGTCATCCTGCTGGTGTCGTTCGGCGGCGGATTCACGTGGGCCAGCGCGGTGGTGCGGTGGTAGCGGTCCTGATGTGCCCCGGCCAGGGGGCGCAAAAAGTCGGGATGGGCAAGGACCTCGCGGAGCGCTTTCCCGCCGCGCGGCACACCTTCGAGGCCGTTGACGACGCGCTCGGTGTGCCGCTCTCCCGCCTGATGTGGGAAGGACCGGAGGACGAGCTGGTCCTGACACACAACACCCAGCCCGCCATTCTCGCGCACTCCGCCGCCGTGTTCGCCGTGGTCCGCGAGCGGCTCGGCACCGTGGCTGCCGGGGCGGGGCACAGCCTCGGCGAATACAGCGCCTATGTAGCGGCCGGGTCGCTCGCGGCGGCCGACGCGGCGCGGCTGGTCCGCCGGCGCGGCGAGCTCATGTTCGAGGCCGGCACCCGTCGCCCCGGGGCGATGTCGGCGGTGCTCGGCCTC
>DAOMFQ010000176.1:0-4969 GCA_035429905.1 Gemmatimonadales bacterium | reverse complement strand
ACGCCGGAGGTGCTGGCGGCGCTGACCGTCCCCTTCGCCGGGTGGGCCAAGTCGCACCAGCCGCCGCCGCTGCTCCTGTCACGTCCGGAGTGGCGCCGGGCGGCCGACGTGTTCCCGGTCGAGATTTCCGACATCCGCGGCGCCTACCGCGTCCTGCGCGGCGACGATCCAATTGCCGAAGTCGCCGTGCGTCCGGCGGACCTCCGCGCCGCCCTCGAGCGGGACCTGCGCGGCCGCCTGTTGCGCCTCCGGCAGGGCTACGTGGCCCTGGCCGGCGATCCGGGAGCTCTCGCCGGCCTGGCGCGCGACACCGCCCCGTCGGTGGTCGTGCTGCTCCGGGCCGCCCTGGTCCTCGCCGGGGCGCAGGTGCCGCCGGCACGGGCCGATGTGGCGTCCGCTGCCGGCCTGGTGGCCGGGTTCCCGTCGGCCCCGCTGACCGAAATCCTGGCGCATCTCGGCGACGGCGACTGGCGCTGCACCCCCGAGTGTTTCGCAGGGTACCTCACGGCCGTGGAGGCCACGGTCCGTTACGTCGATCACCTGTCCCCCGGAGAATCGTCATGAACCGTCGTTTCGCGCGCCTGGCCCCACTCGCCGCGCTCGTCCCGCTGCTGCTCACCGGCTGCGGATACAACCGCATTCAGGCCCTCGATGAGCAGGTGAGTTCCGCCGAGAGCCAGATCAAGGTGCAGCTGCAGCGCCGGGCCGACCTCATCCCGAATCTGGTCGAAACCGTGAAGGGCTTCGCCAAGCAGGAGACGACCATCTTCACCGAGGTGGCGGAGGCGCGCGCCAAGCTCGCGGGCGCGGTCCAGGGTGGCAACCTCCAGGAAATGGCCGACGCCAACCAGGCGATGAACGCCCCGCTGGGCCGGTTGCTGGCCATCGTCGAGAATTATCCGGACTTGAAGTCGAACGAGAACTTCCGCCAGTTGCAGGACCAGCTGGAGGGCACGGAAAACCGGATCTCGGTGGCCCGACAGGACTACAACCAGGCCGCCCGGCAGTACAACACGTTCGTCCGGACCTTCCCGTACAACCTGACGGCCAAGGTGTTCGGGGCGTCCACGCCGAAGGAGTACTTCGAGTTGACCAACGCGGCCGCGGCGGAGACGCCGAAGGTCCAGTTCTAGCTGGCGGGGAGGCGGGTCAGCGGGTCAGGAAAAACCAAACGGAGGCCTCCCCGATGGGTGGCCTCCGTTTTCGCATGCTTCCCCGCCTACCCGCCAACCCGCCTAGTCCGTCAGCACGCCGTCCGGCAGCACGTAGTTGAGCGGATCGACCGGGCGGCCGCGCACGTGCACTTCGTAGTGCAGGTGGGGCCCGGTGGCGAGGCCCGTGTTGCCGACGAGGGCGATGCGCTGGCCTCGTTCGACCCGCTGGCCCTTGCGCACCAGGAGCTTCGATGCATGCGCGAAGCGCGTCGTGATACCGTAGCCGTGGTCGATGGACACCGAGTACCCGTAGCCGGTTTCCCAGCCCGCGCTGAGCACGATGCCCGCCGCCGGGGCCTCGATCGGGGCGCCCATCGGGGCCACGACGTCGATGCCCTCGTGGGCCCGTGCCACGTGCAGCACCGGATGCTCGCGCATCGAACTGAAGGCGCTGGTCAGCCACCCCTGGGTCGGCAGGATGGAGGGCAGGGCCGCAAGGCGGTCTCGGTGTGATTCCAGGCTGTCGGCCGCCTCGTCGAAGGAGAAGGCGAGGAGGTTGGCCCGGCGGATGAGCGCATTCAGGTCCACGGTGACCTCGCCCGCCTGCCGGACGAGTTCACTCTGGGGCGCGCGCTGCGCGGCGCCGGTCGGCGCCGGGCCGCCGATGCCCGCCTGGAGCACCTGGGGATCGGTGGGCTCGAGGTTGGCGAGCAGCCGGATGCGGGCGTCGCGCTGTGAAATCTGGCCGAGGGTGTCCGAGAGACTGGAGATCCGGGCGTTGAGCTGGCCCAAGGTCGCGGCCAGTTGCTGGTTTTCCCGCTCGAGCCGGGCGGCCCGGGACAGGTCGACGCTGCGGCTCACGGTGGCGTAGCCCAGGACGAGCGCCAACAGGACAAACAGGCACAGCCCAATCGCCCCGACCTTCAGGACCGATTGCGACACCTGGATGGCCCGGGACGCGCCTGTCCCCTCCGGCACCACCATGAACGTCCAGCGACGATCTGCCATTCCACCTGCCTTTGGACGGAGTGCCTCGGTGGCAGACACGCAAGCCACGGGCCTTCCCGGAACCGGGTACCAGAAGGGGGCCAAGGCCCCCGGTACCCCCTCCAGACGAGGGCCTAAAGGTCGCCTCCGGTACCTCCGAAGTCAAGGTGTCTCGGTAACATCATAAGACATTACAGGTCAACCAGTTACTGGCTTTTCAGGGCGGGGGAAGAGTCCCTCCGGCTTCCGGGTGGCCACGCCGGTTACGGGGGGAGCGGTGAGGGTGGCCCAAGCCGCCCTGGCGGCTTCCCCCGGCTGGCCCAGCACCTCCCACAGTTCTTGGGCCTTGCCCGGCATTAGCGGACTTGCAAGGACCGCCAACCGGTACAGGCAGCGGGCCAGGGAGGCCAGGGCCGCGTCCAGATCGGCTTCCTGGCCCCCCTTCGCCAGGGTCCAGGGCGCCGTTTGCACGATGTACTGGTTGGCGGCCGACACGATGCGCCACGCCGCCTCTGCGGCGCCCCGGAGATCACTGGCGGTCATCGCCGCTTCGTACGCCTGGATGGCCGCCACCCCCGCCTGGTCGAGCGAGGTCTCGGGCGCGGGGGGCACCCGGCCATCCCGGTACTTCGCGAGCATGGCCAGCGACCGGCTCGCCAGGTTGCCGAGCCCGTCGGCCAGGTCCGAGGTGTACAGGTCCACGAACCGTTCCCAGGTGAAGTTGCCGTCGCTGTCCCAGGGAATCTCGCGAAGGAGGAAGTAGCGGAAGGCGTCAGGCCCGAAGCGGTCGATCGCCTCGTTCAGATCCAGCTTGGTGCCGGCGCTCTTGCTGAAGCGCTCGCCCCGGAAGTACACGAATCCGTGGGCCCAGACTCGTTCCGGTAGGGGGAGGTCGGCCGCCTTCAGCATGGCGGGCCAGATCACGCAGTGAAACCGCGTGATGTCCTTGCCGATCACGTGCAGCTGGGCGGGCCATTCTGCATGCCGGCCGGCGGCGCGCGTGGCCGTCCAGTAGTTGGGGAGGGCGTCGAACCAGACGTAGGTCGTCTGCTGCTCCCCCTGGCTGGTCAGCCGAGGGAACGGCACACCCCACGTGAAGCGGGACCGGCTCGCCGAGATATCGTCGAGCCCCTGATGGAGGAGCCCCAGGATCTCGTTCCGGCGGCTCTCCGGCTGGACGAATTCCGGGTTGCCCTCGATCAACTCCAGGAGGAAGTCCCGGTAGCGGGACAGCCGGAAGAACCAGTTCCGCTCCTCCACCCACTCCAGGGTGCGGGTCGGGTGGAGGATGCACCGGTCGTCCGTGATCTCGGACTCCTGCTTGAACGACTCGCACCCGACGCAGTACCGACCGCGGTAGGACTGCTCGTAGAAGTCATCGGGGTTCTTGGCGAAGATCCGCTCGATCAGCTCGACAACGCCGGCCTTGTGCTCGGCCGCGGTCGTGCGGATGAACTGGTCGTAGGAAATCCCCAGCCGCTGCCAGGTCGCCCGAAAGCGGACCGCCACCTGGTCCACCAGGTCCTGCGGGGCGAGGCCGTCCGCCGTGGCGGTCTGCGCCACCTTCTGGCCGTGTTCGTCCATCCCGACCAGGAACCAGACGGTGTCTCCCCGGAGTCGGTGATAACGCGCGATCGCGTCGGCGCCGATCTTCTCGTAGGCGTGGCCGAGGTGCGGATCGCCGTTCGCGTAGTCGATGGCCGTGGTGAGGTAGAATCGGCTCACTCAGCCCCCGCCACCCTGGGGCGGAGCGCCGCCGGATCCGCCGCCACGGCGACGGCGCCCACGGCGCCGCCGCTTGGAGCGCGGCGCGGCGGGCTCGCCGATCTTCCCGGCCGGCGGCTCTACCGGTGCCGGTGGCGGGGCGGCGGCGGTGGGGCGGGGGTCGGGAGGAGCCTGGGGTGCCGGTGCCTCCGCCTGCGGGGGCGGAAGCGCGCCTCCCACGGCCTCCATCTCTTCCTTCAGCTGGATCAGCGGGACGATGCGGGGACCATCCTGTTCCGAGCGGAGGAACACCCGTTCGCGGAAGAGGTCCACCGCGACGACCTTCTCGGGGCCCCGGGCGGTCACGAGCACCTTCCCCTCCTTGGGGAAGCGCTTCCGCGCCGTCACGTAGAATTCATGCTCGTACTTGAGGCAGCAGAGGAGCCGGCCGCAGCCGCCGGAAATCTGGGACGGATTCAGGGAGAGGTGCTGATCCTTGGCGAGCCCGAGGTTGACCGGCGACAGCTCGGTCAGCCAGGTCGAACAGCAGTATTCCCGGCCGCACCGCCCGACGCCGGAGAGCCGCGCGGCTTCGTCGCGGACGCCGATTTGCCGCAGTTCGATGCGGGTCTTGAACAACCCGGCCAGGTCGCGCACCAGCCCGCGAAAATCCACCCGCTTTTCCGACGTGAAGTAGACCGTGAGCTTCTTGCGGTCCCACTGCCACTCGGAGTCGCTGATCTTCATGGGGAGGTCGTGGGCGCGCACCCGCTCGATGATCTTGCGGCGGACGTCCTCCTCGGAGCGGCGCAATTCCTCGTGCACCGACACGTCATCGCGGCTCGCGCGTCGGAGGACGGGCGGGCGGTCCCCGGGGGGCGCCTCGCCCACCGCGCACCCGCTGCAGCCCGAGCCGCACTTCTTGAGCGCGGTTTCGCCGACGGCACTGATGCGCCCCAGGTCCTGCCCGCGGTCGGCGTCGACGATGACGGCGTCGCGCATGCGGAGCAGGTCTCCCTCTTCCGGCCAGTCGAACAGTCCCTTGCGGTTGCCTTTGAACCGGACCTCTACCGTCTGCGGCATCAGGCCTCGGTGAACGCGCCCATCGCGCCGTACTTCTCGGC
>DAOMFQ010000175.1:1781-4974 GCA_035429905.1 Gemmatimonadales bacterium | reverse complement strand
TGGGACTTAATGAGCCCGAAAAGCTAATCTCGCCATGTGGATAGGTCAAGCCGGGGCCCCAAACCCTCGACCAGCATGCTCTGTGCGGGCTGTGGTCGTTGGGGTCGTCGGCGATCTGGTGCACGCGCCCCTCGACCAGCCTGCTCCTCCGGCACTGGAGTTCACGCCCGGCGGACGGATCGCGCAGTCAGGCAACCTGTGAACTCACGTGCCTCCGGAGCAGTCCGGTCTTCGGGGCGCGATCGCATCGATCGCTGGCGGTCGGCCGACGAAGGGATTGCTCCGGTGGGCCGTCAGTTCGAGTCCCCCGGAGCGACCGCGGCGCGGAGGGGGCGAGAACTGCAGGCCCGGAGGACCAACCCGAGGAGGCCGACTAGCTCAAATGTTCAAGCGCCTCGCTAGCCGGTGCGAATCCAGCGGAAGATCTCCGCAATGGACGCCCGCTTGCCGTACATCAGGATGCCTACACGGTAGATCCGGCCGGCGACCCACGCCACGGCCACTACGCCCAGCGCCGTGACGCCGGCCGAGGCGAGGACCTCCGAGAGCGGCAGTGGGCTGAGCGAGTAGCGGACCGGCGTGACGAAGGGTGCAAAGAGCGGGATCATGCTCATGGTGCGGGCGAGCGTGCCGTTCGGCTCGTCGAGCAGGCCGAACATCAGCATGAGGCCCGCCACGATGCAGAGGCTGACCGGCATGGCCGCCTGCTGCGCCTCCTGCTGCGTGCTGACGGTGGCCGCCACCGCGGCGTAGGCCGCGGAGTAGAGGAAGAACCCCAGCACAAAGAAGGTGAGGTACACCGCCAGGAGGGTCCCGCTGATGGCGGGGATCGGCATGCTCACGGCCTCCGACGGCGACGCCCCAAACAGCCCGGCGATGGCCGCCCGTTGCGAGGTGAGCAGCTTGGCCGAACCGGTCCAGATGCCGAGTTGCAGCAGGGCCACCGACCCGACGCCGACGACCTTGCCGAACATCAGTTCGAAGGGGCTGAGGCTGGAAACCAGCACCTCCATGATCCGGTTGCTCTTCTCCTCCACGACCGATCCCATGACCTGGGTGCCGTAGAGCAGGAGCGCGATGTACAGCAGGAACGACATCACATAGGCGAGAATGAACGACGACTCCCCGCTCTCGCCGCTCAGCTGGCCGTTGCTCACGCGGGACGTTTCCAGCGACACCGGGGCGGTAGCGCGGGCCAGCACCGATGGGTCCACGCCCTCCCGTCCGAGCCGCTCGGCGATGACCACTTGCCGGATGGTGCGTTGCAGGTCGCCCATTTCCGAGAGGCTGCCGACATTGCTGCCGAAGTAGTGCAGCCGCCCGGTGTCGATGACGGAGTCGGTGACCAGCACCAGGCCCACGATGGCACCCGGCACCTCTCGCTTGGCCCCGGTGAGGGCGATGAGCGAGTCCAGCGGCCCCAGATTGCCGACCCCGGACTGGACCCGCAGCACCTCATAGCGCGGCGCGGCGTCGGGGCCGTCGCCCCGCCGGGCGGCGGCCAGCGCGTCGGTCACTCGGACGCCGAATTCGCCGCTCGCCGCGTCGAGCACCACCACACGCTTGGGCGCCCGGTCGCGCGACTCCAGCAGCATCGGGAAGACGAACAGGAACCCCATCAGCACGGGGCCCAGAATGGTGCTGATCACGAAGGCGCGGGTGTGGACTCGCACCATGAATTCCCGCCGGATGACCGCGAAGAGCTTATGCATGGCGGTCCTCCCGCGCGACGGCCACCGCGGCGTCCGCACCCACCTTGGCCAGGAAGATGGACTGCAGCGACGGCTCGGCGACCTCGAAGCGGCTCAGGCCGACTCCGGCGTCGATGAGTGAGCGCAGCAACCGGTCGGAATGCGCGCCGATCGCCAGCTCCACCTCCGCGGTGGCGCCGGAATCGTCCACCCGGGCCACGAGGCTCCGGTCGGCGAAGACCGAGCCCGCCAGGCCGGCATCGTGGTCGAAGCCGAGGAACACGTGCCGCCGGCCTCCCTCGGCCTTGATGTCCACCAGCCGGCCGTCGACCACCTTTTCCCCCCGCGCAATGATCGCGATGCGGTCGCACATCCGCTCCGCCTGCTCCATGATGTGAGTTGAGAAGAGCACCGTCCGCCCCGAACGGGCAATTTCCACCACCACGTCCTTCATGACCTGGAGGTTGACGGGGTCGAGCCCGCTAAAGGGCTCGTCCAGCAGCACGAGTTCCGGGTCGTGGAGCAGGGTGCCGATGAACTGGGCCTTCTGCTGCATTCCCTTGGAGAGCTCCTGAACCTTCTTCCGTCCCCAGTCGCCGAGGCCGAGCCGGTCGAGCCAGCGGAGGGCGCGGACCCGCGCGTCCTTCCGCCGGAGTCCCTTGGCTTCCCCGAGGAAGATCAGCTGTTCGAGGACCTCCATCCGCGGGTAGAGTCCACGCTCCTCCGGGAGGAAGCCGATCCGGGCGGACAGTTCGCGCCCCGTGCCCGGCCCCCCGAAGAGCGTGACGTTCCCTTCGTCGGGTTCCAGGATGTGCATGATCATCCGGATCGTAGTGGACTTGCCGGCGCCGTTCGGGCCGAGCAGGCCGAACACGCCGCCGGAAGGCACCTGCAACGAGAGAGCGCGCACGGCGGTGTGGCCGGCGAACCGCTTGGTGACGCGATCTACGGCAATGACGATGTCGGGCATGACGAGCGGGCCTGGGTGATGAGGGGGGCGAACGGGTACCGACGAGGCAGGAAAAAGAGGAGGTCGAGAGCAGGATGGCAAGAGAGACCGCCTCCGATGCCCCGGACACGGTGAGAGAGGCCACCCTACCCCCGACCCCCATCCTGCCCTGACACACCCGGGAGCCAACGTACCGGGTCGAGGGGAGCCGCCCCTCTGGCAGGATGAAAACCGGCTTTGTATGTTCGCCCTATGCCGTACACCATCAAGATCGACCGGACGCTTTGCCGCGGTTATGGCGACTGCGTCGGCCTCGCGCCCGACGTCTTTGCCCACGACTCCGAGGACATCTCGGTGGTGGTGGATCCGGAGGGGGCGGAGGACGAATTGATCCTGGACGCCGCCCGCGCCTGTCCTGTAGACGCCATAACCCTCATCGACGAACACGGCGACCAGGTCTGGCCCTGAAAAAAGGACTGAGGACTGAGGGCAACACCCCAGTCCTCAGTCCTCAGTCCTGCTTCCCCGCCGCTGCTACCCGACCGCCTCCACC
>DAOMFQ010000175.1:0-1681 GCA_035429905.1 Gemmatimonadales bacterium | reverse complement strand
CAGTCCTCAGTCCTCAGTCCTGCTTCCCCGCCGCTGCTACCCGACCGCCTCCACCAGCTGCCGTATCCCCCGCACCTCCCCCTCCGGGATGAGCGCGTTCTTCTGCGTGGCCCGCACCCCGAACTTGAGCGTCTTCCGGAGGTAGTCCTCGCGGGTCCCCTCCGACACGCCGTCCTGGTAGCATCCCGCATCGTGCAGCAGCACGCCCTTCGGGGTGATGGAGTCGAACCGACCCACCCAGAGCGCGCCGGCGGTATCCAGCACCACGGTGACGCCGTGGAGCTCGTGGTGTCCGGGGTGGAAGACGTGCCCGCTCACGCGCGGACGGAGTCGCGGCAGTGGGTGTCGAACGCCTTGGTCAGGTCGGCGGCGATGGCCTGCGGGCTCCGCCCCTCGATCTGGTGGCGGTGCACGAAGTGCACGACCTCGCCCTCGCGGAGGAGTGCGATCGACGGTGAGCTCGGCTGGTACTCCCCGAAATAGCTCCGGGCCCGGGCCACCGCGTCGAGATCCTGCCCCGCGAACACGGTGACCGTCCGGTCGGGGAGGACGCCGTGCCCCAGCGCCATCTTCATGGCCGGCCGGGCGTTCCCTGCGGCGCAGCCACAGACGGAATTCACGAACACCAGGGTGGTGCCCGCGCTGCTCCCGATGGCGGCGTCCACCTCGGCCACCGTCCGGAGCTCGGCGGCTCCCATCTGGACCATCTCCGCCCGCATCGGGGCCACCAACGACTCTGGGTACGGCATCGTATCGCTCTCCAGGGTTCAGGGCCGGGGGGCCGGCCCGGTCAGGTCACTCAGTCGAGATCGGTTCGGGGGCGCCCGCGAGCGCCGCTTTCAGGGTGTGCCACGCGAGGCTCGCGCACTTCACGCGCACCGGGTACTCGGACACGCCGGCCAGCGCCTGGAGCTTGCCCAGCGCCTTCCGCTCCGCGGCGCCCTCCAGGCGGCCGGTGACCAGCTTCTGGAATTCGTCGGCCAGCGCCATGGCCTCGGCGCGGGACTTCCCCTTGACCGCGGCGGTCATGAGGGAGGCGGAGGCCTTCGAGATGGCGCAGCCGTTGCCGAGGAAGGCCACCTCGCGCACCGTGTCGTGGTCCACGTCCACCCAGACCGTCAGCCGGTCGCCGCACAACGGGTTGTGGCCGTCGGCGTGCCGGGCCGGCGGCGGCAATTCGTGGAAATTCCGGGGCGTCTTGTTGTGGTCGAGAATGACGCTCTGGTAGAGCTCGTCCAGGTCGCGGCTCACGCGAAGACCTCCCGGGCCCGATGGAGGCCGCGCACCAGCACGTCCACCTCCTCGAGGGTGTTGTAGAAGGCGAACGATGCGCGCGCCGTGGCGTTGACCCCGAAGCGCTCCATGACCGGCTGGGCGCAGTGGTGCCCCGCCCGGATGGCCACGCCGTCGGCGTCGAGGATGGTGCCCAGGTCGTGCGGGTGCACCCCTTCGAGCGTGAAGGCGAGCACGCCCGCCTTGCTGCGTGCGGTGCCGACCAGCCGGACTCCCGGCACCGCCTGCACCCGCTCGGTGGCGTAGGCCAGGAGCTCGTGCTCCCAGGCGCCGATGGCCTCGAGGCCGACGCTCCGGATGTAGCCGATGGCGGCCCCGAGCCCGATGACCTCGGCAATGGCCGGCGTGCCCGCCTCGAACTTCGCAGGCAGCGGAGCGAAGGTGGTGC
>DAOMFQ010000174.1:0-5049 GCA_035429905.1 Gemmatimonadales bacterium | reverse complement strand
GGCCGCGGGCCGGGCGTGCATTCCGAGCGGGTTGACGATGGTCGCTTCACGTTCTATCACGGCACGACTCTCGTCCAGAGGAAGGCGACCACCGCGAACAGGAGCGCCACGCGGGGCGAGGTCCAGCGGGCGCCGCCCCAGCGGAAGAGCGCGAGCGCCGCCACGGCGCTGGCGACCGCCGCCATGATCCACGGCATCGTGGCCGGTGCCAGCAGCCAGGCCGCCACGAGCGGCACCGCCGCACCTGCGGCGAAGCCCGCGGGCGCGGCGATCCGGGCGGCGGCCCTCGGCAACCAGGACGCGGAAATCGCCGTCCCCACCTGCATTCCGGCGCCCAGGCCGGTGACCAGCGCCCATCGCGTCACCACCATCCGGATGACGTTGTAGGACAGCACCGCGGCGACGAGCGTCAGCCCACCTCCGCCGAGCGCGATCGTCACGAGCGCCAGGCAGATCACGATCGGGACCAACCCCGCCCAGAACACCTGGTCGCCCAGCGCCCCCAGCGGGCTGCAGAGCGCAGTGCGCAACCGCTGGATCTGCGCGCCTGGCACACCCTCGTGCTCCGCGCGGACCGAAGCCCCCAGGGCCAACCCGGCGAGATACGGATGGCAGTTGAAGAACTCGGCAGACCGGACCGTTGCCTCGAGGTGCCGGGCGGGCGAGGTCGCCTGGAGGTCCTCGAGCATCGGTTCCGCCGCGTATCCCATGCCGATGCCCGTCATGCGCTCGTAATTCCAGGCGCCTTGCACCGCCAGAAGCCGCAGGAGCGCGCGTCCCCGCCCCCTCATGCCGCCACCGTGAACACGAGTGCGAGGCCCGCGGCGACGCCCACCCCCAGCCAGGCGAGCCGCCGCCCTGTGCCGGCCGTGCGAAGCGCCCCGGTGAGCGCCGCCGCAGCACCGACGCCCACCATCACCGGCGTCAGCTGCGGCGGAAGCGGCGTGGACGGACCCCACCAGCCGGCGATGAGCAGGGCGGACAGCATCGCCAGGGTAGTGACGCCGAGGCTGCGGAGCGTGTCCCGCCCGAGGCCGGCGTACTGCAGGCGCCGAATGACGGCCGGCGATCCGGTGTGCAGCGCGTCGGCGAGCCGGTGGACATGGCGCGCGTTGGCATGCCGCAGCCAGTCGAGCGTCCACCCGGCGAAGAGCGCAAGGCCCAAGCCGAGGAGGGCGGCGACCCCCATCCCCGCCGGTGCCGGCAGTGCGTTGGCCAGCAGCACTGCCCCGATCGACGCTGGCCCGTATTCAGGATAACGGCTGGCCCCGACCGGCAGCACATCGAGCGCGAAGAGTTCGAGCAACGCCCCGACCCGAAGTCCCGCCTCCACGTCACCGAGGAACCATCCGGCCACCGATGCGGCCACCAGCGGCCGCGCCAGCAATCCCTGCGGCACGCTGGCCAGGTCCAACCCGACCACCGTGCCCCAGCAGAGGAGGAGCCCCAGCGTCAGCACCGACGGCGGCGCGATCATGCCAGCCCCTCGAGGTCCACGGCGCCGGCGCTCGGCACGTCCTGGGCGGTGACGTGCACCCCTGCCGCTTCGAGGCGCCGAAGTTCGCGCAGCTCCTCGTCGGTCAGGTACACATAGGGAAGCCGCTCGATTCGCCCTTCGCGGTGGTGGATCCCGCCGACATTGACGGGTGGCGGATGGGCAACACCCTCCAGCAGCCGTGCCATGGTGTCCACCTTGCCCGTCAGAATCAGGACGGCCGTGGAGCCAGACTCCCACTCGGCGAGCCGCTCGCGCGCCTCGGCAGTGTCCACAAACTCGACCTGCAGTTCGGGAGGCACCGCCATCCGGTAGAGGTCCTGCTCCCAGGCACTTGCGGCCACGTCGTCGTCGACCAGCACGATGTCACCGATGCCGAGCGCCCGGGCCCACCCCAGGACGACCTGGCCGTGAATCAGGCGATCGTCAATCCGGCAGAGGCGAATCGGCATCAGGGCGTCTTGATGGCCCGCTCCCCGGTCGCGACCGCCCGGGCCGCGGCCTCGGTGGGCGGTTCGTCGGGGTGGAAGACGAAGTCGATCAGCATGGCGAGGTTGACGCCAGTGACGACCTTGACGTGCGGTGCGTTCCGGAGCCGGTGCAGGGCCGCGAACAGGCAGGAGCCGCTCGGCATGTCCACGAACACGACGGCCGGCGCCCCGCCGATCGTGTCGGCGATCCGCTGCTCGAGCCGGTCGCGGTCGCAGTCGGAGTTGCTGATGGGAACCAGGCGCCCGGTCAGTCCCGTGATCTGCTCGACGGCGTCCACCAGCGCCGAGGCGAGCCCTCCGTGACAGACCACGACGCCGCGCAGCGGCTCACTCATAGTCTTCCTGGAGGTATTCCCGGATGCCCCGCTGTTCCTTCATGCGGCGGATGAGGCGCTCGTTGAACGCGCCGGCGACGTCCACCCCCGAATAGCGCAGCAGGTGCATCATCGCCACGACTTCCGAGATGACGGTGAGGTTCTTGCCGGGGTTGAGCGGCACGAGCACCTTCGGCACCTTGACGTCGAGGATCTCGACCTCCTGCTGCGCCAGCCCGGTGCGCTCGGCGTCCTTCGCGTTGTCCCAGTCCTCCAGCTGCACCACCACCTCGATGCGCTTCTGCTGGCGGATGGCTCGCACGCCGAACAGCGCCGAGATGTCCACCAGCCCGATCCCCCGGATTTCCATGTGATGTTGCGCCAGCTCGTGGCCCTTGCCGATGAGCACGCCGCTCCCGCGCCGGGACACCTGCACCACGTCATCGGCCACCAGCCGGTGGCCGCGCTCGACCAGGTCGAGCACGCACTCGCTCTTGCCGATCCCGGACCGCCCGATGAAGAGGAGCCCCACGCCGTAGACGTCCGCGAGCGAGCCGTGCAGCGTGGTCCGCGCGGCAAATGCGTCCTCCAGCACGGGCTTGATCCGGCGGTAGAACTCCGCCGTCTTGAGCTGCGTGCGGACCACGGGGATCTGGCGGCGCTGTGCGATCTCCAGGAGTTCGACCGGGACGGGCAGGCCCTTGGTCACGAAGACCACCGGCAGGTCGAAACCAAAGAGCCCATCGAGCGCCGCGTTCCGGGCCTTCGGTTCCAGCGCCGCCAGGTAGGTGATTTCCGTTTCGCCCAGCACGTGAATGCGGTTGGCGATGAACCGCGTGGTGAACCCCGCGAGCGCCAGGCCGGGACTCGCCACCTCCGCATCGGGCAGGAACCGGTCGAGACCGAGCGCGCCCGTCAGGCACTCGAGCTGGAGCGCCTCGCTGTTGCTCTCGACCAGGTCACGGAGTCGCAGGGTCACACATTGTCCAGTTCGGTGGGCTTCCGCTTCCGGAGCCGGCGCGTGCCGGGCTTCTCGAGCTGGCGGCGGACCCTGGCCTCGGCCTGGTCGAGCGCCGTGCGGTGGTCGTCGCCGCGGCCAGCGGCCATGACGGGGTCCTCGCCGGCGGCGCGGAGCCGGATCTCGGCGGTCGGCACCCCGGCGTCCACGTCAAACAGGAGGGCGATCTCGGTGGGTCGCCCCACGCGGACTTCGAGGCGTGCCGCGACTTCGTTGGCGCGCTCGCGGAGCAGGTCGGGCAGTTCACAATGGCGGGCGGTGATCGTGACGGGCATGCAACCCCCCGTGAAGGAGTCAGGTCAACGGCCGGCGAGCTCCCGGAGATGGGACTCGGTCAGGTCGGCCACGCGGTCCCACGACAACGACTCGGCGAACCGGCGCCCCGCCTGTCCCAGGCGGGCCACCAGGGCGGCGTCTGCGGCGAGCTCCAGCATTCGGGCGCCCAGCGCCGCCGGGTCACCGTGGGGGACCAGGAACCCGGTCTCCCCATCCCGTACCGAATCCCGGAGCCCCGGGCTGTCGGAGGCGAGGGAGGGCGTGCCGCACGCGGCCGCTTCCACAACGGTAATACCCCACCCCTCCTTCGGCGAAGGGAAGAGATTGGCCCAGGTGCTCCGCAGGAGGTGCAGCTTGCGCTCCTCGGTCACGAACCCGTGGAACCGGACAGCGGTTCCCAGCCCCAATTCCGCGATCAGCGCCTCCAGGCGGGGGCGGTCGTCGCCCGTGCCGGCGATGTCGAGCGACAGGTCTGGCCGGGTGCGGCGGGCGATCCCCAGGGCCCGGATTGCCAGGTCCACACGCTTGTAGCGCTTGAGGCGTCCGACGTACAGGAAGGAGGGCGGGGCGGACCGGCGTACCGACGGATCGGGGCAGAACTCGGCGGCATCCACGCCCGGATGGATGACCCGGATCCGGTCCCGCCCGACGCCCCGGGACACCAGGTCGTCCCGGGTGCTCTCGCTGATCGCCTCGAAGTCGGCCCGGCGGTACGCCCCGGGAATCAGCCGCTCGGCCACCCAGACCGTGGCGGCCATCGGCCAGGGCGCCTCCTGGAAGGCCGTGGACCCGAAGAGATGCGGCACCAGGACACACATCGGCACGTCGGTCAGGCCGGCCAGGAGGAGCGGCAGCTTGTTGATGTCCTCGACAAGGACGTCGGGCCGTTCCGCCGCGAGCGCCCGGCGGACCGCTCCCCGGCCGGCCAGGGCGAAGGTATTCCGGTGCGCGACCCTCGTCACCTCAATGCCATCGACCGTCTCGACCGGCCTGGCCCCCGGCCAGCCCGAGCAGACCAGCCGCACCCGGTGCCCGCGGGCCGCGAGCCGCCGATAGATCTCGAACAGGTGGATCTCGGCGCCCCCGGCGAGCGGATTCAGGCGGTCGAGCCAGTTGACGACGAGGAGGTTCACAGCCGCCCGAGGGAGTGCGCGATCCGGTCGAGCACGCCGTTGACGAAGGCCGGTGTCTTGGGGCCGCCGAACCACTGCCCGAGGCGGATGGCCTCGTCGATGACGACCTTGGGCGGGGTGACACCAAGCCGGAGTTCATGGATGCCGAGTCGGAGGATGTTGCGCTCGACGATCCCGATGCGCTCGAGGCGCCAGTTGTCGGCCGCGCCCTGGATCAGGCGGTCGAGCGGCTCCCGCTCGGCGAGCTCACCGGCCGCGAGCGCCTCGGCGCCGTCGAGCACCCGCGGCTCCGGCCCCGTGAGCCGGGCTAGCCCGGTCGCCG
>DAOMFQ010000173.1:0-5098 GCA_035429905.1 Gemmatimonadales bacterium | reverse complement strand
CGGTCTTGAACAGCACACCTGGGTGTGGCCGTGGCAGCATGGAAGGGCGGGCCTCTTGCGCAGTGGCGCCCGAGACCATGGATGCGGATGGTCACCCACGGTTCGAGCTACGGGTCTATCGGGCAAGGACCGTGCCCAGTGGCGTGCCTCGTTGGTCGCCCTAAGCCAATAATACTTAACAGTTTACGCTGTCCATTCTCCGGCCCCTTCACGATACGGCCCCCGACCGTGCCATCGCCGCGTCAGTACTGTTGCCCCCATTTTGGGGGGACGATCCTGAGCATCGGGAGACTTGGGGCCTGGATCCTGCCACACTGGTGATTTCGCGACTCTAACATCGGGCTGCGACATGGAGGCCGGTGATTCTCTAACGACTGCAGGCAGACGAGCATGCACCCTCTCGGTCACGGCACCATGCAGGTCTCTGCACGCTGGACCTCGCTGGCGATCTGCTTGGCGGGCGTCGTGGCTTGCGGCAGCACACCCGATTCGACCGGTATCGCGCCCCCGCCTCCCGGCTCGCCTGATCTGGGTGTCAATGCGAGCCTGAACGGCCGCGTGCCGTTCCCGGCCGACAATGCGTGGAACGTCCCGGTCGACACCGCCTCGGTGGATCCCAACTCCGACGTGCTCATCGCCAGCATCGGTCTCGGCACGAGTCTCCACCCGGACTGGGGGACCACCGAGACCAACTACGGCATTCCCTACATCGTCGTCAGCGGCAGTACGCCGAAGGTGCCCGTCACCTTCGACTACGCCGATGAGAGTGACCCTGGTCCCTATCCCATCCCTGCCAACGCCCCGGTTGAAGGGGGCTCCGGCAGCAGCGGTGACCGGCACATCCTCATCATCGACCGGGACAACTGGATCCTCTACGAGTTGTACGCGGCCTATCCCCCGACGCTCGGCGGGAGCTGGACAGCCGGCTCCGGCGCCATCTTCGACCTCAACTCGAACGCACTCCGGCCCGCCGGCTGGACCTCCGCCGATGCGGCCGGACTCCCGATCTTCCCGGGGCTGGCGAGGTATGACGAGGTGGCCGACGGCGAGATTCGGCACGCGCTCCGATTCACCGCGCAGCGCACCCGCCAGGCGTACGTGCACCCGGCGCGGCACTGGGCGAGTTCCTCGACCGACCCGGCCCTGCCCCCGATGGGCATGCGGGTGCGGCTCAAGGCCGGCTTCGACACCAGTGGCTATCCTCGCGACGCGCGCGTGGTGCTCGACGCGCTCAAGACCTACGGGATGATCCTGGCCGACAATGGGTCCAATTGGTACGTCTCGGGCGTGTCGGACACCCGGTGGGATCCGGCGATCTTCGACGCCTTCCGGACCGTCCACGGCAGCGACTTCGAGGTGGTGCGGATGGGCACGATCGTCACGCCCTAGTTGAGGGCGCGCTCCTGAATGCACGAAGCCCCCGGTCGCTGACCGGGGGCTTCTTCGTTCTGCGAGTCGGGTCGACGCGATCAGGCGGCTGCGTCGCGCTCCACCGGCACCCGCTCGTGCCAGGGACGACCTTCCGTGGCTTCATCCGACGCCCAGAGGTACGCCCAGAACCGCACGGGGCGGGTCGCGGCGCTCGGCGTCCGGATCACGATGCCGAGGGTCGTCTCGTCGAGCAGCACGGGGAGGCTGGTCATCTGGCACATCCTTGCGGTGGTGAACCCGAAGGCCATACCCTCGGGGCAACACCGTAGGCGCACTGGTCGTGCCGGAAATTTCAACTTCGTAAGTGATTGTGGCAGTGCGATTTGGCGAGTTGCTACAAGATGGTCCGTGTCAAATAGACACACGGGAAGTGGTCACACAGTGTCGTTCCGACCCGTTCCCTTCGAGAACAACAGCCCCTCGCGCCGCCCCCGCCCGCCGGGTGCCCGCTCTGCCTCCTCCTCCTCCCAGCCCGCGTACAAGGTGCGGAAGGCGTGCGGCGCCAGGCCACGCGCCGGGAGCACGGCGTGCACGCCGCCCGGCTCGGTCAGCGACTGGACCTGTTCGATGACCGCGCGCCGGGCCTCGGGATCCAGCGAGGTGAGTTCCGACGCGTCCACGACCACCAGGTTGACGGGAGCCACGAAGGTGGCGAGTTGTCCGCCGACCGTCACCACGAATGCCTGGAACTGGCTCCCGAGCGATTCGGAGGCCATCCGCGACTCGACCCGCTCGACCGTCCCGATGTTTCCGGCCACAAACGTGACCGCCACGTCGTGTGCGGCGAGCAGGTAGGTGGCCGGTTCGGCGCCGGTACCGAGCACCAGGGCCGAGTCGCCCGGTTCGAGGCGCGGGAGAATGCGTGCGACGGGGCTCCCGGGGTCCACGCCCCAGTGCATCGGCTCCCGTTGCGCGGCGCGCAGCGTCAGGTACTGCTCGCGCCACTTTGCGTACGAGCGGAGCCGGAGCCGCTTGGTGATGAGCCGGTCGACCTGGTCCACCATCAACACCTCGGTCAACGTGAACTGGCCTTCGATGGTGGCCTGCATCTCGGATACGGCTTCGTCGCCCAGGCGGAGCAGCTCCTCGCGGGACATGGAGTTCTTGAAGGCCTCCACCCGCTGCATCACGAACTCCTGGTACTGCTGCTTCAGCGACGGGGGCGACCGGCGCCGGCGCTGCTGGCGGACCTGGGCGAGCGTCAGCACGGCTCGACGTGTACCTGGACGTGGTAGAGCCCCAGGGCGTCGCGGAGCCGCTGCTCGACGTCGTCGGCGATTCGGTGGGCGGCGGCCACGTTCTCCTGCCCGTCCACGGCGATCGTCACCTCCGCGAAGCTGAGCGCCGCCGCGGTCCGCGAGCGGATCGCGTATGCCGATCGCACCCCCGCGACGCCCTCTGCCTCTTTGCGAATGGCGGCCTCGTCCACCGCGGCACCGTCCACCAGGGTCGGCAGGGAATGGCTGACGATTTCCCACCCCACCCGGACGACCAGGAAGGCGACCACGATGGCCAGGATCGGATCGGCCATCGGATAGCCGAGTTGGGTGAGCCAGAGTCCGCCCAGCACGGCGAGGGTGATGAACACGTCGACGCGCGTGTGCGCCGCATCGGCGATGAGGATGGCGCTGTTGAGGCGGCGGCCGGCGCGGGTCTCGTACACCACGACCCAGACGTTTATGAGGAGGGTGAAGGCGAGCAGAGCCACCTGGAGCGGCGTGATGGCCAGCGCGGGGGCGCCCTCCCAGAGGCGGGCCCAGGCGCCGCGCAGCAGTTCGAAGACGGAGAGGCTGAGGAAGACCACGATAAGGAGCGCGCCCAGGCTCTCGAACTTGGCGTGTCCGTAGGGGTGCTCGGCGTCGGGTCCCTTGGATGCGAACCGGACCACCGCCAGCCCGAAGAGGTTGTTGATCGCGTCGACGGAGGAATGGACGGCGTCGCCCACCACCGCAAGCGATCCGATGCCGAGGCCGACGCCGAACTTGACGACCACGACCGCCAGGTTGGCGAGGAGGACGGCCAGCAGGACGCCGCGCACCTGGCGGGTGCGCTCCTCCACGGCGGGATCCGGGCGGGGCATGGCAGAAAAGTCGTACCGGACGGGGAGTGGGGCAAGGCGGGCGGGGCGGCGGATGGGGCCTGGCCCGGGGGGAGCACGCCCTCTTGACTGAGATGTTTAGATGAATATCTTATCATTATGATCGACCAGACCTTCAAGGCGCTCGCCGACCCCACCCGCCGGGCCATCCTGTCCATGCTGAGGGAGCGGGACCTCCCCGCCGGCGAGATTGCAGCGCAATTTCCAGTGGCCTGGGCCTCCGTGTCCCACCACCTCTCGGTGCTCAAGGAGGCGGGCCTCGTGCTGGCGGCCCGCGACGGCCAGTTCATCCGCTACTCGCTCAACACCACCGTGGTGCAGGACGCCCTGCAGCACCTGCTCGAAATCGCCCCGCGCCGCAAGGAGCGCCGCAATGCGTAAGATGGCCCCCGCGTTCGTCGCGACCCTGGCCGCCCTGGGCTTCTCGCTCTGGGCGCTACCCCAACTGCCCGCGCAGGTGGCCACCCACTGGGGCTTCAGCGGCGAGCCCGACGGTTGGTCGTCGGCGGCGTTCGCGGCCTTCCTGCTGCCCGGCATGATGCTGCTGCTTTCCGCGCTCTTCTCCGCGCTCCCCACGATCGACCCCCTCAAGCGCAACTACGAATTCCACGGCTCGGTCTACTTCCTCCTGGCCAACGTGATCGTGATCTTCATGGTCGTCCTGCACCTGCTGGTCCTGGGCACGGCCCTCGGCTGGCCGGTCGACATGCGGGTCGCCATGCCGATCCTCCTCGGCGCGCTCTTCGTCTTCATCGGCAACCTGATGACCCGCATCCGGCCCAACTGGTTCATGGGGATCCGCACGCCGTGGACGCTGAGCAGCGAGCGGGTGTGGCGGAAGACACACCGTGTGGGAGGGTACTGCTTCACGATCGCGGGGCTCGTCGTGATGGTGAGCGGGTTCGTGGTGCCGGGCCCGATGGCCACGAAGGTGCTGCTCGCGGCCCTCCTGCCGGCGATCGTCTGGCCGGTGGTGTACTCGTACCTCGAGTGGCGCCGAGAGCGGGACGAGGGGTCCGCCGCCGTGGGTCGCTGACCGGGTGGGTGCACGCGCCGACCAGCGCCCGGCCGCGGGGGCGGCGGTGAACGCGCGCCTGCTGCCGCTCGACGGTGTCCGCGGGCTGGCCGTCCTCATCGTCATCGTCCACAATTCCGCCTGGATCGCCGGGGAGAGCGAGCACTTCCTCCTCAAGCTGGCCAACGCGGTCGCGGCGACCGGGTGGATCGGCGTCCAGCTGTTCTTCGTGCTGTCGGGGTTCCTGATTACCGGCATCCTGCTCGACACGAAGGGCCGGGCGACCTACTTCCGCTCGTTCTACGTCCGGCGCATCCTCCGGATATTCCCGCTCTACTATGCGATGGTGGCGCTCATCATCGTGGTCGCGCCGCACCTCGCCTGGAGCCCGGCCTGGGCGGCCGCCGTCCGCGAGAGCCACCGCTGGGCCTACTGGCTCTACGTCCAGAACTGGATGACCGCCTCGCCGGGCATCGACGCCCTCTCCCATACCTGGTCCTTGGCGGTGGAGGAGCAGTTCTACCTGGTGTGGCCCCTGGTCGTCTGGTTCGTCG
>DAOMFQ010000172.1:0-5125 GCA_035429905.1 Gemmatimonadales bacterium | reverse complement strand
ATGGCGGTGATCATCCGGGGCGCGGACACCGAACACCTCGAGCTCGCTCCGCAGGCGGCGGGCCTCCTGGCCATCTCGCTGGGCCTGTCCCGCAACTTCGCGGACGACCAGGACCAGTTGGCGCACGGCATGGTGCTCTACGACGCGTTGTATTCCTGGGCCCGGTACGTTCGCGATGAGCGGCACACGTGGAACCCGCAGCGCGGGCCGACCCCGGCGCCTGTGGCCGTCTAGTCGGCACATGGGAGCAGACATGAAACGCGTCACCGGCATCGGCGGCATCTTCTTCAAGGCCAAGGACGCCCCGGCGCTGCAGGCCTGGTACAAGCGCCATCTGGGCATCGACGTCCAGCCCTGGGGCGGAGCCGCCTTCCCGTGGGCCGACGCCGAGGGCAAGCCGGTGGCGGGCACGACGGCCTGGCTCATCACCCCGGAAGCGAGCAAGCAGTTCGCCCCGAGCGCCGCTCCCTTCATGGTCAACTACCGCGTGGCCGACGTCCGTGCCCTCGTCAAGGCGTTGAAGGACGAAGGCTGCCAGGTGCTCGAGAAAATCGATGAGTCGGAGTACGGGACCTTTGCCTGGGTCGTGGATCCGGAAGGCAACAAGGTGGAGCTGTGGCAGCCTCCTGAAGGCCAATGAGCGGGCGCCGATTGCCGATAGCTCGCTGGCTGCTCGTGGCCGTGGCTTCTCTCGGCTGTGCCCATCGGGCGCCGACGACGCCGAAGACCCTCGTGGCCGTCTTCGCCCATCCCGATGACGAAATACTGGTCGGGCCGCTGCTCGCCGCCGAGGCCAGGGAGGGCACCAGGGTGCAGCTGATCCTGGTGACGGCGGGCGGGAACGGCACGGCCCGGACCGCCATTCCGGCCGGCACCGAGCTTGCCCGGGTTCGCACCGAGGAGGCCCGGTGCTCCGCCCGGGCGCTGGGCATCGACCCGCCGATCGTGCTGGGCTTCGAGGACGGGCAACTCGGCCGGTTCGCCAGGCCGGCGCCGGCGCATCTCGACAGCATCGCCGGCGCGCTCGCCCGCGAGTTCGCGCGGCTCGGACCGGACGCCATCGTCACGTTCGGCCCGGAGGGAGCGGACGGCCACCCAGATCACCGGCTCGTCAGTGCCGTGGTATCGCAGCTGGTCCAGGCCGGCCCCGCCGGCGGACCGGCACTGTTCTATGCGGGCTTCCCCGCCGACCGGGTATCCGGCGACCTGGGCTCCGGTGCGCCATGGCTCCCGACGGATACCGCGTTCCTGACGACCCGCATCCCGTACCTGCCGGCCGACATCGCGGCAACGCGCGCCGCCCTCCGATGCCACCAGACCCAGATTCCGCCCGACGAGATCGACGCAGACGTCCAGTGGTATGAGGCCGCCTTCCGCGGCACCGTGTACCTCCGCCCCTGGCGGGGGGAAGCCGGGCGCCCGGGGGGCCTCTTTCGTTAGCGGTCCGGTTGTGGCCTGTGTTGACGCCGTGCCGCCGATCAAGCGCGAGCGCGCGACGATTCGGCGCTGGTGCCGCAGACCATCACGTCGTAGGTTGTGCCCCGAGGGATTCATGGCACGCTCGCCGTACGAAATCCACGAGGTGCGCGTCGCGCCGAGGTCGGTGGCAGGCGTCCGGGCGCAGGTGCGGCGGGGCCGGGTCGCGCAGGAGTTCGGGCGGCACCTGGAGCAGGTGTACGCGGCGGCGCGCACCGGGGCGTTGACGCTGGATGGGCAGAACATCTTCATCTATCGGACGGCGAGCGCCGAGGAGCTGACGGTCGATTTCTGCGTCGGGGTCACGGCACCGTTTGCGGCCGTCGGGGCGGTGGTGCCACTCGAGACGCCGCACGGCGTCGCGGCGACAACGACGCATCACGGCGAGTATGGGCGCCTGGGCGAGGCGAACGCCGCCATCCAGGCGTGGTGTCACGCGAATGCCCGGAGGCCGGCCGGGCCGTCATGGGAGGTGTACGGGCACTGGCACGCCGACCCGGCGGAACTGCGCACCGACGTCTACGTCCTGCTGCAGCCGGTCGGCGCCGGGGACGGAGGGTAGCGCGGCATGTTCGGATGGCGGGTCGGTGGCCTGCTGTGCCTCGCCCTCCTGGCCGCGGCGTGCGGCGGCTCGGGAACAGTCGTCGCCAGTTCCGTCGAGGTCACCGCGCACCCTTCCGAAACCCTGTTCCTCGGCCCGGTGCCCGTGACCGGCCCCCGCCGGGAACTGTGCTTCGACTTCGACCCGCCGGGCGAATCGCGGAACGCCGGCCAGGTTCACGCGGTGCTCCTTGCCATCGGCGGCCGGCGGGACACGCTGACCGACCCCCTCGTCGACCGCCGCGGCGAGGCCCGCGTCTGCCTCGTGGCCCGCGAACCCTCGACCACGGAGCTGGCCCAACTCCCCGGCACCCGCTACCGGTCCGTCGAGCTCTGGTCGGACGTTCCCGTCCGGATCCGCACGGTGCGGTGGTGGAGCGGCCGCTAGGTGCATGACGCCATGACCCTCGACTCCCTTACAGTACGCCGCGCGGGGCCCTCGGATGTGCCGCAACTGGCCGAGTTCGCGGCGCGGCTCTTCATCGAGACTTTTGGCCCCGACAACCGGCCGGAGGACACCGCCGCCCACGTGGCCAACTCCTTCGGGCCGGCCCACCAGGCCCGGGAGATCGCCGACCCCGACTTCGTGACGCTCGTGGTCGATGGAGGCGACGGATTGGCGGCGTACGCGCAGGTGCGTCGCACCACCGCGCCCTCCTGCGTCACGACCGATGCGCCCGTGGAACTCTACCGTTTCTACGTGGACCGGCCCTGGCACGGACAGGGTCTCGCGCAACGGCTCATGGAGGCCGTCCACGCGGCGGCAGCCACCCTCGGCGGCCGCAGCATCTGGCTGAGCGTGTGGGAGCGGAACCCGCGCGGCATCGCCTTCTACACGAAGGTCGGGTACCGCGACGTGGGAGGGGCCATCTTCATGCTGGGCACCGACCCGCAGAACGACCGCGTGCTGGTCGTGCCCGTGTCGACGCACGCACTGAAAGGATTCCGCCCCGATGGCGACGATACCTGACTGGCGCGAGGAAACCCTGGCCCGCATGCGGGCGCTGATCCTGGCCGCCGACCCCGGGATGATCGAGGAGCGGAAGTGGCGGAAGGCCTCGAACCGGATGGCGGGGATCCCCGTGTGGTCGCACGGGGGTCTCGTGTGCACCGGGGAGACGTACAAGACGGTCGTGAAGCTCACCTTTGCCCGGGGGGCCAGCCTCCCCGACCCGGCGGGCCTCTTCAACGCCAGCCTGGAAGGCGGCACACGCCGGGCCATCGACATCCACGAGGGGGAAAAGGTCGACGCCCGGGCGTTCAAGGCGCTGGTCAAGGCGGCGGTGGCGCGGAACGTCGCGCCCGCGGGGAAGGCCAGGCCCGCGAAGCTCCTCTCCGGCGGGAATCCGCGGGTCGCGAAGGCCGACGGCGACGCGCCGGTGAAGGCCTACATCGCCGCGATGCCCGGCTGGAAGCGCAACGTCGGGAAGCGCCTCGACGCGGTCATTTCGCGGAGCGTGCCTGGCGTGCGGAAGGCCGTGAAGTGGAACTCGCCCTTCTACGGCATCGAGGGCCGGGGGTGGTTCCTGGCGTTTCACGTCTTCACCCGCTACGTCAAGGTGACCTTCTTCCGCGGCGCCTCGCTCAGGCCGGTTCCCCCGGGCGGCACCCCGAAGAGCAAGGATGGGCGCTGGATCGACATCCACGAAGGGGACGCCCTCGACGAGGCGCAGTTGGCGCGCTGGGTGAAGCAGGCCGCCGCGCTGCCCGGATGGGTTCCCGGCCGGCCATGAGCCTGCCCAGGCCCCGGTTTCGCCCGGCGACGACCGAGGACGAGCCCTTCCTCCTCGACCTCACCGCCCGACTCGCGGACTTCCCGTTACCCGAGTGGCGCACCGCCGGCGAGATCGCCCAGGCCGATCATCGCATCCTGCTCGACGCGCTGCGCCACGAGACGCCCGACGCGCTCGTGCTGATTGCCGAGGCACCGGACGGCGCCCCGGCCGGCTACATCTTCGCGCGGACCGCCACCGACTATTTCACGAGCCAGCGGCACGCGCATGTCGAGGTCCTGGCGGTGGCGCCGGACCACGAGGGCATGGGGCTGGGCCGTGCGCTGCTCGAACAGGCGGAGGTCTGGGCTTCCGGGCGCGGATACCGGCAGCTCACGCTGAACGTCTTTGCCCGCAACGAGCGGGCCCGGCAGGTCTACGAGCACCTCGGGTACCAGCCGGAGACGATGCACTACCGGAAGGCACTGCCGCGCTGACTCGCGCGCCCCACCTCATCGGGAACCGCCCCATGCGCATCCTGCATCTCGCCGCGCTCGGATCACTCGCCGTCACTGCGCCCGCGTTCGCCCAGCAGCCGTCGGTGCCGCGCGCGATCGCGCTACCGGACACCATGGGCGCGAACTTCGCCGTGGCCGACAGCCTGACCGGGACCAGCGCGCCCGGTGACTACGACTTCCTCCTCGGCACCTGGCGCTTCACCTTCCAGCCCCGGCGCCGCGATGGGACATTCAGCCCCGCCTTCACCGGCCACTGGGTGTTCACCAAGAAGGAGACCGGCGGGCAGGGGGTGCTGCTGGAGGATCACTGGCGGCCGGACGACCCCTCCTCGACCTGGGACGCCGGCACCTGGACCTACCGCGCCTACAACCCGGACCGCAAGCTCTGGGAAATGGAGGGCATCAACACCAACGTCGGCGCCTGGCAGCCGGGGCTGATGTGGACCGACGGGGACAGCAGGGTGCTCATCGAATGGTACGGGCCGATGCTCGTCCGGTTCCGGTACTTCGCCATCCAGCCGGACCGATTCCTCTGGCGCGCCGATGCCACCTTCGATCGCGGCAAGACCTGGATCCTGGACTACTGGACGATGGAGGCGGACCGCATTTCCCGATGACCCTTGTCGATCCGCAGTCAACGATCCTCGGTGCGTGGGAGACGAACAACCTCGTCACCACTCGCCTCGTCGAGCAGCTCCCCACCCCGCTCTGGGACGCGCCGATTCCCGGGTTGCCGCGGCGCACCGCTCGCAGCATCGCTGCCCATCTCCACAACGCCCGGAGCCGGTGGCTACGAACGCTTGGCAAGGAGCACGGCCT
>DAOMFQ010000171.1:0-5212 GCA_035429905.1 Gemmatimonadales bacterium | reverse complement strand
CAACGGCGGCGTGTTCGATGCCGCGCCGGCTGCGGCGGCGGTCCGGCTGGCGCCCGACCGTGCGGACCTCCGCGCGCTGCTCACCATGGCCGCCCCCGACTGGGATCGCGCCCCGATCCGTCCGCGCGCCCGGCCGGACACGCTGGCGCTCGTGGCCCGCACCGCCGGCGAGAGATTCGAAGTCCTCGATGCGCTGGGACAGTGGACTCCGTTCTACATCCAGGGCGTCAACCTCGGCGTGGCCCTGCCGGGCCGGTTCCCTTCCGAGTTTCCCACCGATTCGGCCCGCTATGCGGGCTGGCTCGACACGCTCGCCGCGATGCATGCGAACGCGCTCCGCGTCTACACCATCCTCCCGCCGGCGTTCTACCGGGCGCTCCGGGCCTGGAATGTTCAGCACCCGCGGAACCCGCTCTGGCTGGTTCATGGCGTCTGGACGGAGCTGCCTCCCGGCGACGACTTCGACGACCCGGAGTGGAAGGCGGGCTTCCACGCTGAAATGCGGCGTGTGGTGGACCTGGTGCACGGCGCCGCGGACCTGCCTCCGCGTCCGGGGCACGCCTCGGGCCGCTACGACGCCGACGTGTCGCGCTGGACGCTGGCCTACGTCATCGGGCGCGAGTGGGAACCGTTCGCAGTCAAGGCGTTCGACTCCCTGCACCCCGGCCCCCGACCCTATGCAGGGCGGTACCTCGCGGCGGACAGCGCGCCCGCCATGGATGTCTGGATGGCCGAGCAGTGCGACTACCTCCTGGCGTACGAGGCGGACCAGTGGAATGCGCTCCGCCCGATCGCCTACACCAATTGGCCGACGCTCGATCCGCTGTTCCATCCCACGGAATCTGGGACCGCGGAAGAGCGGGAGTGGCGTCGGCGCGCCGGTCGACCCGTCGCCGGCGACAAGCTCGAGTACGAGAACGACGCCATCGGCCTCGATCCGAATCTCGTCAGGCCGACCGCCCGAAATCCGGCGGGGTGGTTCGCCAGCTACCACGCCTACCCCTACTACCCGGATTTCCTGTTGTACGACCCCGGGTATCGCCAAGCGCGGTCCAGTGAAGGCCCCTCCGCCTACTTCGGGTACCTGAGCGACCTGCACCGGCATCATGCCGGCATGCCGTTCGTCATCTCCGAGTACGGCGTCCCCTCGAGCCGCGGCAACGCGCACCGCCAGCCGGAAGGCTGGAATCACGGGGGCCACGACGAGGGCGGGATGGCCGCGATCGACGCGCGTCTCACCCGGGAAATCCGCGAGAGCGGCGCGGCGGGCGCCATCGTCTTCGCCTGGATGGATGAGTGGTTCAAGAAGAACTGGATCGTGATCGACTTCGAGCAGCCCGCCGACCGAAACCGCCTCTGGCTGAACGCCATGGATGCCGAGCAGAACTACGGCATCCTCGGCCAGTACGCCGGACGCGAGGCGACGCAACCGGTGCTTGGGGGCGACCCTGCCCGCTGGCGTGCGCTGCCCGCGGTAGACTCCGGAGTCGGAGCGCTCCGCGTCCTCCGCGCCGGCAGTGATGAAGCGTACCTGTACCTGGCGCTCGAGATTCCCCGCGGGCCCGTGGCGTGGGACTCGCTCGACCTCGCGATTGCGCTGGACACCTATCTGGCCGGGTCCGGCCAGCGGTCGCTGCCGGACGGATTGCTTCGAAGCGACATCGGTTTCGAGTTCCTCGTGGCCCTCTCGAGCCCGAGCGAGGCCGCGCTTCGCATCCTGCCCTCCTACAATCCGTACGTCGGGGAGTCGGCCATCGTGGGCGGCGACGACTTCGGACGATTCTACCGTCGGCCCGCGACCATCGGCGTGGAGACCGACGGCCGGTTCGAGCCGATGTTCGTCATCACGAACCGGGCGCGCTTCGGCAGGGACGGCACCTTCTTCCCGGCGCAGGGTTACGACCGCGGTGTACTGCGCTTCGGTACGGCGGTCACGAGCAGCCTTGCCGACTGGTATGCCGATTCGAGCGCCGGCCTGATCGAACTCCGTCTTCCGTGGGGACTGCTGAACGTGACCGACCCTTCCAGCCGGACGGTGCTCTTCGACGGGAAGGGACGGGTTGAAGGGGAGTTCGGCACCGCCACGACCGACGGCTTCCGCTTCGGGGCGGTTCTCTACGCGCCCGGCAAGAGCCGGCGCATCGTGTCCGCGATCCCGGCGGCCGACGGGCGCACCTGGCGGTCGTCGTCCTTCCGCACGTGGACCTGGCCGACGTGGGAGGAGCCGACCTCCCACAGCCGCCTCAAGCCGGTGTACGATTCCCTCCAGGCGACGTGGCGCGGCCGGTGACGACCTACCCTCGATCTTCGTTTACCCCGGAGTCGGCGTGATTCCCCTACTGAAGCGGGCCGCCATGACGGCGGCGCTCCTGCTGCTCCCCGGTGTGTTGACCGCGCAGGTGGCGGACGCGGACGCCGCGTGGAACCAGGGTCGCTACGGCGCGGCACGCGAGGCCTACCTCCGGGCCCTGACCGCCGACCCGGCGTCGGTCCGGGCGGCCTACCGACTTGGCGTGCTGGCCGCGTGGGACGGCAACCTCGATTCCGCCCTGACCTACCTGGCACGCGCCAGGGCTGCGGACCCAGGCGACCCTGATGTGCGCGCGATGGAGGCGCAGGTGTTGACCTGGGCAGGGCGGTATCCCCAGGCGCTGGTGCAGTGGGACAGCCTCATCGCGCTCCACCCCGAGCGGACCGACGGCCTGGTCGGCAAGGCGCGCACCCTCGCGTGGGACGGGCGCTCGGCCGAGGCGGACTCGCTGTATGACGTGGTGCTCGCCCGCGATCCGACGAACGCCGATGCATTGGACGGCAAGGCGCAACTGGCCTATTGGGACGGGAGGACGGAGGAGGCCATCGCCGGATACGAGCGCGCCCTGTCGTATCGATCCGACGACGTAGCGGCCCGGGTCGGGCTCGCGCAGGTCTACCGGGCAGCGGGGCGCCAGCTGGACGCGCTCGCCGAGGCGGACAGCGCGGCGGCGATCGCGCCGGGGAACCGGGAGGCCGAGTGGACCCGGATTGACATCGGCAGGTCGACGCTGGCGGCCGCGGATGTTTCGCTGGGGTGGAGCGACGACTCGGACGACAACACCATGTGGTGGCAGGTGGTGGCGGCGGCGACGCCGCTCTCGAACCGGGTGCGGGGATTCGGCTCGGTCGGGTTCTACGAGGGCACCAGCGCGCCGTCCATCTCCGCGACTCGCGGCACCGCGGAGTTCGGCGCCACCTACGCGCAGGCCGCCTGGCAACTGACCGCGGCGGTCGGCGCGCAGGGCCTCTGGCCCGACGCCGGCGTCTCGCGCAGCGTCCTCACCGGGCGGCTGGGCGCCAGCTATCGAGTCCAGCCGTCGTTGGGAATCGGCGTGAGTTACGCCCACTTCCCCTACGCGGAGACGGCCTACCTGATCGGCGCCGGTCTCGACATCGATGCCGTGGACGGCACGCTGGACGCCTCGCTTGGGCGCGGCTGGTCGTTGGGCGCCGGAGGTGGAGCGGGCTGGTTCAGCGACGGCAACGTGCGCACCTCCTTCGTCATCGCGGCGACGAAACAACTGCCGAGGCATTTCTTCGTGGGCGGGCTGGTCCGGATGGTGTGGTACGAGGAGCCGGGGATCGGCTACTTCTCGCCTGACCGCTTCGCCGTCGTGGAGGGCCGCGGGGGGTACGCCCGGGTCGGGCATACCTGGGAAACCCGGTTGAGCGCCGGTGCCGGCGTCCAGCAGATCGGCCTGAGCGGCGCATGGCAGTTCGAGGGGCACCTCGAAGGGCGGGCGGCCTGGTGGTTCTCCCGGCGCAACCGGCTCGAGGCGTTCGCCGGCGTGAGCAACAGCGCCTTCGTGTCTGCGACTGGGGCGTATCGCTGGGGCACGGCGGGCCTCGTGCTTCGCCTCGGGCTCTAGGCGGTGCACCCGGGGCCCCGCGTCAGTCGGTGGGGCCGAAGGGGTGCTCGAAGCTGAGGTAGAGGAAGAGTGCGTCGTCGCCCCGCTGCTGCACGTCGAGCGGAAAGGCGATGCCGGGCACGACCTGCACCGCACCGAGGTTGAAGGCCCACCGGACGCCCGGGCTCACCGTGTAGATGGGAGCCGCCCCGGAGGCGCCAAGATACAGCCCTTCCACCAGGAAGTTCATCCACGGCCGTGCCAGCCAGACGACACTGGCGCCTGCGTTGAGGACCGCCGCCTCCCCTCCGGCACCGACCGTCCCTCCGAGATTCCAGTGCGACACCAGCGCGCCGCTCAGCACGGCGGTGACCGGCACATTCAACTGCATCGCGAAGGGCGTGCGCACCGAGCTCCCGATGTTGCCATAGAAGCTCAGGCGGGGCGAGACGACCAGCGCCGCGTCGGGGTCGCCCACCAGCTGCCGGCGGTAGTTGAACGCGAAGGCATCGAATTCACCGGCAGCGCCGTTATCCACCATCGTGAAGCCCACGCTCACCTGGTCGCGCACGCTCCCGAGCGGCCACTCGTCGGTGAAGCTGGCTGCCCAGACGGCGGTTCGCGTGTCGGTGAATGTGCCGATGTGCTGCACGACGTTCCGGTCCTGGTTGTACGCCTCCTCGATCAGGAAGCTGTTGTCCCGGATGGGCACGCTTGCTCCCTGCCCATGCACCACGCCCGGAGTGCCGAAGAGCAGGAGAGCGCCCAGCGTCCGGGCTGTGCTCACAACCACGTGCGGAACGTCTCGATGAGCAGCCAGGCGTTGAGAGATCCGATGAGGATGGCGACGACCCAGGCGAGCACCTGCACCCACCGCGGGCTGACAAAGACTCCCATCTTGACCTTGTCACTCGTGAACATGACCAGCGGGACCACCGCGAACGACAGCTGCATGCTCAGGATGACCTGACTCAGGATCAGGAGCTGCCCGGTGCCACGCTCGCCCGCCACCGCCGTGACGATGACGGCCGGGATGATGGCGATCAGGCGGGTGATGAGCCGGCGGAGCCACGCCGGCAGGCGAATGTTGAGGAAGCCCTCCATCACGATCTGCCCCGCCAGCGTGCCGGTGATGGTCGAGTTCTGGCCGGAGGCCAGGAGCGCGATGGCAAACAACACACTGGCCATGGTGGTGCCGAGCAGCGGCGTGAGCAGCTGATGGGCGTCGCCGATATCCGCCACGCCCTGGTGGCCGGACGTATGAAACGTCGCGGCCGCGAGGATGAGGATGGCGGCGTTGATGAAGAAGGCGAAGAACAGCGCCAATGTGG
>DAOMFQ010000170.1:0-5222 GCA_035429905.1 Gemmatimonadales bacterium | reverse complement strand
GGTCATGGAGGCAGTGATCGACGGGCGCCTCGACCAGGTCGCGCTCGACATCGACCGGCGCGCGGCGGTCTGCGTGGTGATGGCCTCCAAGGGCTACCCCGGGAGCTACCCCAAGGGGCTGACGATCACGGGGCTCGCCGCGGCCGGGGGCTCCACTGAACGCCGCGATTTGGCCGCCGCGCCAGCGTCCGCATCCTTGCCGAGCGCCGGCGCCGGGGCAGGCGCCGCTGGTGGCGTCGTGGTCGTGGCCGGCGGAGCGGTGGCGACCGCCTGGGTCGGACGGTCGCCCTCCTGCAACTCGGCCCGAGGGCTGGTGGTGCCACGGCCCCAGTAGCCGGCCGCCACCGCCACTGCGATACTCGCCGCCCACGCCAGCGTTCGCACCACGGTCCGGCGGCGCTGGCCTCGGCGGAGCACAGATGCCGGTGGCACCACGACCATTTCCACCAGCCGATCGGCTTCCTGCTGGAACTCCCTGGCCTCGGCCAGCCGCGCGGCGCAGGCCGCGCAGGCGCTCAGGTGGAGTTCGATGCGCGAGCGCTCTTCCGCGTCGAGCTCGCCGTCGAGCAGCGCCTGGATGGTTCCCTCGTCAGGATGCGACATGCCTGCCTCCCTGCGTGCGATAGGCCTCGACCAGCCGGCGCCTCGCCCGCGAGAGCGTCGTCCCGACCGCTCCCTTGGCGAGCCCCAGCGTCTCGGCGATTTCGTCGTAATTGAATCCTTCGGCCTTGAGGAGCAGCGCCTCGCGATCCCGGTCGGCCAGCGTGGCGAGCGCCTCCTGCACGGCGCGGACATCTTCCGACCGTTCGACGACGCTGTCCGGCGCGGGCGCCGACTGCGGCGACTCGGCGCGGTAGAGCTCGAGCCGCCGTCCCTGTCGAACCGCCTTGCGGCCGTCCTCCCGGACCAGGTTGAGCGCCACCGCGAAGAGCCAGGGGCGCGGGTTGCGGGGCGGCGCCGCCACCGCTCGGGCGAACGTTTCCTGCGCAATGTCTTCCGCGCGGTCGTGGTCCCCCGTCCGCCGGTAGAGTACCCGGACGAGGGCGGCGTGGTGTTCGCGGAAGAGTGCGGCCAGGTCGGTCGTCATGAGCTCGGTCAGAAGGCGGGGAACGGCCTGCAGGGAGAAATGCCCTGCAGGCTGCGCTCCGCACAAGGGGGAACCACTACCGCGCCCGAAAATCGCGCACGGTGGCGGCCAGGCTGTCGCCGCGCCACTCGGTGAGCCCGGCGGCATCGATGCGGATGCTCAGCCGACCCCCGGCGATCACGACCTCGTTCCCGACCGACAGCCAGGGTGCCAGCTCCGGCAAGGCCCGGACCAGCGCGAAGTACGCGGGGCTGAAGGGCGCCACGGCGACGGTGCGACTGCCGGGCTTGTAGGCCAGGTCGGTCCAGGCCCCTCCGCGGTTCACGAACACCCGCCCGGCGACCCGCTTCGAGGCGGCGGCCGAGCCCGTGGCTGATGGTGCATTGGCCAGGCGTTCATCGGCCACGGCGTTGGCGGACGCGAGAGTCTTCACCTCGGCCTCCCGCGCACTCACCTCGGCGCGGTCGAAAGCCGCTTGCCCGCTCATGGACTTTGCGGCGTCGCGGCCGCCCTGCAACGCGGCCTCGGGCCGGGGCGGTACGGCGCCCGGTTCCAGCACCAGGAAAGACGTGTACTCCGTCAGCAGGCCGTACCGCAGCCCGAGCTGCCGGATTTCCTCGATGATGGCAGGGGAGGCTCCCTCGAGCCGGGCGGTCCGCGTCAGTTCGCCGATCTTACGCGAGGCCCAGAGGGGCGGCACGAAGCTGTTGTCGGGCTCGCGGCTGGTGAATTCCGCCCGCGCGGTGAACCGCTCGCGGCGGCCGTTCCGCTCGCCCTCGACCACCACGTCGCCGCTTCCGGTGCCGTGATAGCGGCCGAAGACCACCAGTTCCTCGCCGTAGAAGAGATCGGGCAGCTGGGACGGCTGCGCATCAGTCAGGGTCACCGGCGCGCTCACGATCCGCAGGTTGGCCAGGGCAGGGTGCCGAATGCGGCCCAGCAGGCCGCCCACGGCCACTTCCATGTCCGCGTTCGGCGCCACGTACGTGGCGCTGCCGCGTCCTTCCTTCGCGAGCCGGTCAAGCAGGTAGGTGTTGACGTCGGTCCCGACACCGACCGTGAAGATGCGTGACTGGCCGATTCGGCTTCCGGCGGCCGCCGCGATCTGGTCGGGCTGGGTCTCGCCCACGGACGGCAGCCCGTCGGTCATGAATACGACGAGCGACATCCGTCCGTTGCCGGCGGCCGATTGCAGCGCCACGTCGAGGGCGCCCTCGATGTTGGTGCCGCCGCCTGCCGACAGGTTGCTCACGAACTCCTGGGCGTCGGCCAGCGCCGCACGCGTGGCCGGCGTGAGTCCGGTGCGGAACTCGGTGACGCTGGAGGAGAAGGCGACCACGCGGAACCGGTCCTGCGGGCCGAGGGCGGCGAGCGCCTGCGCCAGGGCGGCCTTGGCCTGCTCGAGCTTGGTCCCCGACATCGAGCCCGAGATATCGACTACCAGCGTCAGGTCGCGCGGAATGACGTCGTTCGAGGCGCTTTCCGGCGGGGCGAGCAGGAGCATGTAGTAGCCGTCTTCGCCCGCCGAGGCGTGAGTGAGGATGCTGGTGCCCACGAGCCCGCGGCGGAGCGGGAGGAGGACGTCGAGATCCCCGGTCGCGGTGGAGGGTATGGTCACCGTCAGCTGCCCGCCGGTGCGCCGGGTGGTGAGCTCGTGGGTGGGTGAGTACGGCGTTCCGATGGCGCCCTCGCCGGGCGCCGTGACCCGGAGCGAAAACTGGTCCTGCGGGGCGGCGTCGCTGCCCTGGCCCCGGCCGGTGGTGCGCGGGCCGATCGCATACCGCAGGCGGAGGGCGTCGCCCTCGCGGCCCAGGACCTGGGTATATCGGAGGACCACCTTCCGGGTCTCGCCGGGCTGGATCGGGAAGATTTGCGCGCGGATCAGGCCGTGGCCCGCGTAGGTGAGCAGGGCGGGGTCGCGCTGGCGGCGGACGATCTCCTCATAGATGGCGCTGGCCTGCTCGGCGGTCTGCATCTCGCCCTGCAGCTCGCGGTCGCCCATCCACAGCGAGTAGCCGCTGAACACCGCCTCGCCCGGCAGCGGGTAGAGGTAGGTGCCTTCCGCGATGGACTGGCCGGCGTTGCGGAAGCGCTCTTCCACCTCGACGCGGGCGATCCGGCCGTCGATGCTGATCCGGACGTCGCTTGAGACGCGGATGACCGGCCCGCCGATGGGGACGGGGCGAGGGGACGGGACGGGCTGGCGGACCTCGATCCAGCCTTGTGCTGCAGCGGGGATGGCGCCGCCGACGGCGAGCGCCACCGCGATCTTCAACGTGCGGTGCATGGGGTTCTCCCGGTTTGGGGCGGCCGGGAGATGCGCCTGGCCCAAATACTTGCACGCCGAGCCGCGGCCCCGGCATTCTTCGCCGGATGAGCCTCACCCAACGGGCGCGGCTGCAGCTGGTGGCCGCTGCCGTCCTCTTCTCCACCGGCGGTGCCGTCATCAAGGCCACCGCCATGACCAGCTGGCAGGTGGCCAGCCTCCGCTCGGGCATCGCCGCCTTCGCGCTCGCCCTGCTCCTGCCCGATGCCCGCCACGGCATCCGCCGACGAACCCTCCTGGTATCGGTGGCCTATGCGGCCACCCTGGTGCTCTTCGTGAGCGCCAACAAGCTCACCACCTCGGCCAACACCATCTTTCTCCAGGCCACCGGGCCGCTCTACATCCTGCTCCTGGCCCCCTGGCTGCTCCGGGAACGGATCCGTGGCGCCGACCTGGCCTTCATGGCGGTGGTCGCCATCGGGCTGGTGCTCTTCTTCGTCGGCACCGACACGCCGGTACGGACCGCGCCGGCACCGTTCCAGGGCAATGTGCTCGCCGCGCTCTCGGGGTTGACCTGGGCGCTGACCCTGATGGGACTTCGATGGATGGGCGCCGATGAGTCCGGGGGGTCGCCTGCGGGCGCGGTGGTCCTGGGGAACGCGCTGGCCTGCCTGGCCACCCTCCCCATGGCGCTCCCCTTCTCCGGCATCGCCGCGGGCGACTGGGGCGCCATTCTGTATCTCGGGCTCTTCCAGATTGCGCTCGCGTACGCCTTCGTCACGAAGGCGGTCGGCAGGCTCCCGGCGCTGGAGATTTCGATCATCCTACTGATTGAGCCGGCGCTCAATCCCGTCTGGTCCTGGCTCGTTCACGGCGAGCGTCCGGGCCCCTGGGCCCTGGCCGGCGGGGCGTTGATCCTCGGGGCCACCACGCTCCGGTCGGTCCTCGCCGCCGCGGCGAGGCCCGTCGACGCCAGTGCCTGAGTTCCCTCGTCGCCGCACGGCGCTCATCGAGACGGTACGGATCCGCCACGGACGGCCGCCCCTCTGGTCGCTGCACGAGGACCGGCTGCACCGGAGCGCCGCGGCGCTCGGGATTCGGCTTCCCGATGAGGTGGCTCCGCCCTCGGGCGGCGCGGACCGCATCTGCAGGATTGAGTTTCCGGGCCGGGGCCGCGCCAGAGTCACCGAACGCAGGCTCGAGGAGCTCGACGGCCTCCGACTCCGGACCTCCCCGGTGCCCCACCGAGGTTACCGCCACAAGACGACGAATCGGGAGTGGCTGGACGCTGCGCGGCTCGACGCGGCCTCGGAGGGTGCCGACGACGTGCTGCTTCTCTCGGAGGATGGCTTCGTGGCGGAGTCGTCGATCTGGAGCCTCTTCTGGTGGGCGGAAGGGAGGCTGGCCGCGCCTCCCCTGGAGCTCGGTGTGCTGCCCGGGGTGGCCCGGGCGCGCCTGGCACAATTGGCCGGCGGGCTGGTCGAATCGAGGGTTCCGGGCGCCGAGCTGACGCGGCTCGGGGGGTTCGCGGCAAACGCCGGGCGCGGAATCGTGCCGTTGGTGGAACTCGATGGCATGACGGTGGTTCCGGAACGTGCCACCCGCGCGTTGAGCGAGGCGTTCTGGCCTTGACCAAGGGGCGTCCGGTGAATAGTTTTGCCGGGCTTGGCAGGGCCCTCGGTCCTCGTGGTGGTTGTAGCTCAATCGGTTAGAGCGCCGGATTGTGGTTCCGGAGGTTGCGGGTTCGATCCCCGTCAGCCACCCTGCCCGCAAACGCCCGACAGAGCAGCGTCGGCAGAGGTCCGTAGCTCAATTGGTAGAGCACCGGTCTCCAAAACCGGGGGTTGGGGGTTCGATTCCCTCCGGGCC
>DAOMFQ010000169.1:0-5223 GCA_035429905.1 Gemmatimonadales bacterium | reverse complement strand
CGAAGTCGGTCACCACGGCCGAACCGCCGGTGAGGAGGATGTTGTCGGGCTTGATGTCCCGGTGCACCACGTCGCTGGTGTGGGCGTAGGAAAGCGCCCGCGCCACGTCCTTGAGCACGCTCACGCTCTCCCGCACCGACAGCGGCCCCCGCGCGAGCCGGGCCCGGAGCGACTCCCCGTCGATGAACGGCATCACGTAGAACGGCAGGCCGTCCACCTCGCCGGCGGTGAGCACCGGCACGATGTGGGGATGCTGGAGGGCCGCCGAGACCAGGATTTCCCGCTTGAACCGCTCCACCGACACCGTTGCCGCCAATTCGGGCGGCAGGACCTTGACCACCACCGAGCGCTGCAGCGCATTGTCCCGCGCCCGGTACACCGTCGACATGCCGCCGCCGGTCAGCTCGGCCTCGAGCGTGAACGCGCCGCCGAGCACCGCCTGGAGGGCGTCGCGCTGGGAGCGGGCGGCGGTCTCGGTGGTCATGTCCGTCATCTACTCGTAGCGAAGCGCGCGCACCGGGTCGAGCCGCGAGGCGCGGATGGCCGGGGCCAGGCCGGCGCCCAGCGCCACGAGCCCGAGCACCACCGCCGACATGGCCAGGACCGACGGGTTGCTGCCCTCCATCTGGAAGAGCAGCGACTGCGCCACCCGGCCGATGACGACGGCCGCGACCAGCCCGATGGCGCCGCCCACGACGACCATCTTGCCCACCTGCACCAGCACCATGGAGCGCACCTGCGCCGGCCCCGCGCCGAGCGCCATCCGCACGCCGATTTCCCGGGTGCGCTGGGCCACGGTGTACGCCAGCACGCCGTAGAGCCCCACCGCCGCCAGCAGCGTGGCCAAGAGCGCAAAGGTGGTGGCGAAGAGGGTCACGAAGCGGTCCAGGAAGACGTTGTCGCGGATCTGCTCCGGCATGGTGCGCAGCTGCTCGACCGGCAGGTTCTCGTCGAGGCCGCTCACCACCCGCGACACGACCGGCAGCATCGCCTTCGGATCCCCGGTGGTCTTCACGTAGTAGGACAGCGCGCCCACCATGCTGTCCTGCATGTACGGCGTGAAGAAGAGCGGCGGGATCTCGTCCTTCACGTCGCTGTACTTGGCGTCCTGCACCAGCCCGACGATCTCGATGTCCAGGCTGTCGTTGCCCTGGTCCATCCGCTTGCCTACCGGGTTGGCGCCGAGCTTGAACTTCTTGGCGAAGGCCTGGTTGACCACCGCCACCTTGGGCGTGCCGATGGCGTCGGACCGGGTGAACTCCCGCCCCACCAGCACCGGGATGCCCACCGTGGCGAAGTAGCCGGGGCCGACCATGTTGAAGCGCGAGTTGTTGTCGACATCCGGCCCCTTCGGGAACCCCTCCACGCCCACGTCGTTGCCCCAGTTGTTCCCCGCGATCAATCCCACCATGGCGGCCGACACGCTCGCCACGCCGGGCGTGGCGGCCAGCTCGTCCTCCAGGCGCTGGAAGAACTGGTGCGAGCGGCCGGGTGCATAGCCGTTGAGCTCCGGCGACACGCCGAAGGTGATGACGCTGTCCACCTTCACGCCGAGGTCGAGCCGGCTGATGTTGGCGAGGCTCCGCGTGAAGAGGCCCGCCGAGGCGAGCAGCGCCAGCGCCAGCCCGATCTGTGCCGTGGCCAGCGCCGTCCGCCAGCGCGCGGCCGCCCGGCCACCCGACGGCTGGCCGCCCTGTTCCCGAATCGAGGAGATCAGGTCGGGCCGCGTGGCGTGGAGCGCCGGGAACAGGCCGAACAGGACGGCCGTCAGCACGGCCAGCGCCGCCGTGAAGCCGATGACCACCAGGTCGAGGTGTGGCGTGAAGGTGGAGCTGCCCTGCTGCGGCATGATGGCGCTCATCCCCTTCAGGGTCAGGACCGCGACCCCGAGCCCCGCGAGCCCGCCGAGGACGCCGAGCAGGAGCGACTCGGTGAGGAGTTGCGACACCAGCTGCCGGCGGGCGCCGCCAAGCGCGAGCCGGACGGCCATTTCTCCGGAGCGCGCGGCACCGCGGGCCAGCAGCAGGTTCGAGATGTTGGCGCAGGCGATCAAGAGCACCAGCAGGGTGATGCCGAAGAGCATGGCGAGCGGCGTGCTGACCTCGCCCCGGGTGCTGCTCTGGCCGAGCGATCCCGGCACCAGGATCACCTTCTTGGCCTTGAACTCGGCCATCGTCTTGTCACTCATCCCCTGCTGCAGCGGCGCCTCGACGGTCTGGATGATGGCGCTGTACTGGGTGTTGATGGAGGCCGCGGCCTGCGCCAGCGTGACGCCCGGCTTGAGCCGGCCGAAGAGGTACGCCCAGTAGCTCCGCCGCCGCTCGAACCCGGTCCACCCGGGGTTCATCGTTTCGCGGAGCGTGACCGGCACCCAGAGCTTCGGCGTGAGGCCGAGGGTGGTGCCCTGGAACCCGCGCGGGGCCACGCCGATGATCTCGAGCGACTGTCCGTTCACGATGATCGTCTTCCCCACCACGCCCGGATCCGCGCCCAGGGCGCCGCGCCAGTACTCGTAGGCCAGCACCGCCACCCGGCCGTCCCCCTTCACCCTGGCGTCGTCCGGACCGATCAGCCGCCCGAGCGCGGGCGAAATGCCGAGCACCGGGAAGTACGAACCCGACACCAGCAGTCCCTCGGCGCTGAGCGTCCGTCCCTGCGCCGAGATGTTGGCCCCGAAGCTCACGTGCGCGGCGATGTCGGTGAAGACGGTCTGTTCGCGCTGGAGGTCCTGGTACATCGGCCAGGAGAAGACCTCGTCGCAGTGGCCGATCTGGCTGCACGACTGGGAGCCCGGGTTGGGCCCCGGCGCCTTGAAGTTCACGAGGCGCGAGGGCTCCGTCACCGGCAGCGGCCGCAGCAGCATCTGGTCGATGAGCGAGAAGATGGCCGCGTTGGCCCCGATGCCGAGGGCCAGGGAGGCGATGGCCACCCCGGTCACGAAGGGGCTCTTCAGGAGGTGACGGAAGGCGAGCCGGAGATTTCCCACAGTCGGTTCCTTGGTCGGATCGGGGTAAAGGGACGGGGCCGGGGGCCTACTCCTCGCGGAGCGCCTCGACCGGGTCGACCAGCGTGGCGCGGCGCGCCGGGACCCAGCTCGCGAGCGACGCCACGGCCAGGAGGAGGAGCGGCACGCCGATGAGCGTGAGCGGGTCCTGCGCGGACACGCCGAACAGCAGCCGGTCGGTGGTGCCGAGCGCCGCCTGGCTGTCGAGCGCCTTGAGCAGGTTGGTGAGGCCGATGGCCCCGGCGAGGCCGAACGCGATGCCGATGAGCGCCAGGCGCATCCCCTGGCCCATCACCATCCGCTGCACCACGGCGGGGGTGGCGCCGAGCGCCAGGCGGACGCCGAGTTCCTTGGCCCGCTGCGCCACGGTGAAGGCCATCACGCCGGAGAGGCCGATGGCCGCGAGCCCCGCCGCCAGCAGCGAGAAGACGGTAAGCAGCACCATCGAGAAGCGCCGCGGGCCGGTGCTGAGCGACACCAGCTCGTCCATCCGGTTGACCGCGGCGATGGCCACGTCGGCGTCCACCGTGTTCAGGGCGGCGCGCACGCCGCCCACCGCAGCCAGCGGGTCGGCCTTGGTCCGCACCGCGAAGGTCATGAAGCCGTCGCCCGCCTGCGCCAGCGGGAAGTACACCTGCACCCGCTTCTCCGCGTCGAGCCCCTCGTGCATCGTGTGCCCCACCACCCCCACCACCGTGATCCAGTGCACCACGGAGTCCGTGAAATCGTTGAAGGTGATCCGCTTGCCGATCGGATCCACCGTCGGCCAGTAGGTGTGCACCAGCTCCTCGTCGACGATGGCCACCTCCGGCGTGTCGCGGGTGTCCTGGGCCGTGAAGAACCGGCCGGCACGGAGCGGCACGCCGAGGGCATCGAGGAATCCCGGCGTCACCACGCGGATATCGCCCCAGGGCATGCTCCCCTTGGGCGGCACCACGTACCCCTCGACGTTGAACGACGCGGTGCTCCAGTTGTTCGTGAAGGGGAGGACCGAGGTGGCGCCCACCGCGGTGACCCCCGGCACCGCGGCGATCGCCTCGGTGGCGCGGTCGAAGTAGGCCACGCGCACCGTGTCGTTGGGGTACCTCGCCGCGGGGAGGCCGATGTTGAAGGTCAGCACGTTGTCCGGGCGGAACCCGGGGTCCACCTGCAGAAGGCGCGAGAACGAACGGGTCAGCAGGCCCGCCCCCACCAGGAGCGTCAGCGCCACCGCCACCGTGCCCATGACCAGCGCGCGCCGGAGCGCAAGTCCGCCGCGATCGCCCGCCGCACCACGGCCCCCCTCCTTGAGCGTCTCGTGGAGCGACGTGCGCGCTACCCGGAGCGCCGGCGCTAGGCCGAAGAGCAGGCCGGTCAGGAGCGACAGCAGCAGGGTGAAGCCCAGCACCTTGCCGTCGATGCCGATGGCGGTGGCCGGTGGCAGGTTGCTCTCGTTGAGCGACAGCAGCGCCGGCACGCCCCAGAGCGCCAGGAGGATGCCCAGCACGCCGCCGGCCAGCGCCAGGAGGACGCTCTCGGCCAGGAGCTGCCGGACCAGGTCGGCGGGTGAGGCGCCGAGCGCCACCCGCACGGCGATCTCCCTGGCGCGCGACGCGGCACGGGCCAGCTGGAGGTTGGCCACGTTGGCGCAGGCGATGAGCAGCACCAGCCCCACCGCGCCGAGGAGCACGAACATCGCGCGCCGCATGCCCGGGGAGGTCACCTGGTCGCTGAGCGGGGTCAGCGCGAGGTCCCAGTCTTCCGGGAAGGCATCGGGCCGGTCGGCCTTGATCCGCCCCGCCAGCGCGTGCATCTCCGCCTGCGCCGTCTCCAGCGTCACCCCGTCCTTGAGCCGTGCCCGAAGGGTCAGGAACTCGTTGCCCCACGAGCTCGCCAGCTGGCCCGGCGTGAACGCGAGCGGGGTCCACAGGTCCACGTTCCGGTCGAGCATCGAGGTGAACGACGCGGGCATGACGCCGACGATTTCGTAGCTCTCGCCGTTCAGGATCATCCGCTGCCCCGCCACCGACCGGTCGGCGCCGTAGGCCTTCCGCCAGAAGGCGTCGCTCAGCACGACCACGTGATCGTTGCCCGGGGTGGACTCGTCGGGCCGGAGCGGCCGGCCCAGCGCCGGCTGCACGCCGAAGGTGGCGAAGTACTGCCCCGCCACGCGGCGCGCCTGGAGGCGGGTGGCCTCGCCGCGCCCGGTGAGGGTGGGTCCCCATCCATTCAGGGCGGTC
>DAOMFQ010000168.1:0-5227 GCA_035429905.1 Gemmatimonadales bacterium | reverse complement strand
CATGGCCCGCTTGAGCAGCTGGATGGTGGCGTTCAGGCGGTTCTGCTTCACTACGAACAGCCGCACGCCCGCCGCGTCGCAGGCCTGCACCATGGCCTGGCCATCGGACCACCGGGTGGCCATCGGCTTTTCCGTCACGACGTGCCGCCCGGCCCTGGCGGCCTCGATGGTCTGCTGCGCGTGGAGCCCGCTCGGCGTGGCGAGGATGACGGCGTCGGCGTCGGACCCGGCAAGCAATTCCGTCAGCGAGGAGAAGCCGGGGACGCCCGCGGCCTTGGCCGTGCGGGCCAGCGACGGCGGGTCGGTGTCGCAGACCGCCACCAGCTCGGCGTTGCTGCCGTGCTTTGCGATGGCCTCGATGTGCTTCGCGGCGATCCGCCCGCACCCCACGAGGGCGAATCGGATCTTCCGCTGCTGGATCGGACCGCGTGGTGCGGGCATGGGCCCCGATGGGTGGAGGGTGATCCTATCTTAGCCGCGGGGCGGGACACCCGCCACGCTCGAGCCGACGACCTCCACGCCCTCCCGGCGCAGGCGGTCGATTTCCGTGGGCGGCAGCCGGACGAGCAGCTCGAAGCCTCCCTCCGAGTCACGCCGCTCCACCACCTCACCCTGCCGGTACAGCGCCGCCATCTGGGCGCCCGCGGTCAGCGGCAGGTGGAGCCAGACGGCGGGCCGCATCAGCTGCTCGCGTTCCCGGAGCGCCGCGCGAAGGCCCGTGAGCCCGTCGGTGCGCATCGTCGAGGTGAGCACGGCGCCCGGGTACATCGCCGTGACCCGCCGCCCGAACTCCACGGCGTCATCCAGGCGGTCGATCTTGTTGAACACCGGCAGGACTGGACGGTCCTGCAGGCCGAGCTCCGCCAGCACCTCCTCGACCACCTGCATCTGCTCCTCCCAGCCCGGGTGGCTGGCATCGACCACGTGGAGCAGCACATCGGCCGACCGCGCCTCCTCGAGGGTGGCGCGGAAGCTGGCCACGAGATGGTGAGGCAGCTTGCGGATGAACCCGACCGTGTCGGTCACCCGGGCCCGGTAGCCCTCCCCGAGGTCCACCTCGCGGGTCAGGGTGTCGAGCGTGGCGAAGAGCCGGTCCTCGACCACGATTTCGTGCTGGCCCGAGAGGCCGCGCAGCACGCTCGACTTGCCCGCGTTGGTGTAGCCGACGAGGCTCACGCTCAGCATGGGCGCCCGGCCCGCACGAATCGTCTCGCGGTGGCGCTCGACGTCCCGCAGTTTGCCCTTCAGCCACTGGATCTTGTGGCGAATCATCCGGCGGTCGGTTTCGAGCTGGGTTTCGCCCGGGCCCCGGAGGCCGATACCACCGCGGATGCGGGACAGGTGGGTCCACATCCGCCGCAGCCTGGGGAGCAGGTACTCCAGCTGGGCCAGCTCCACCTGGAGCTTGGCCTCGTGGCTTCGTGCCCGCGTCGAGAAGATGTCGAGGATGACCTCGGCGCGGTCCATGACGCGGACCTTGAGTTCCCGTTCGAGGTTGGCGCCCTGCATCGGCGAAAGCTCATCGTCGAAGATGACGAGCGACGCGCCGCTGGCGCCGACCTGCGCCGCCAGTTCCTCGACCTTGCCCTCGCCGATCAGCGTGCCGGGATGCGGCGATTCCAGCTGCTGGGTCAGTTGCCCGACCACCTCCGCGCCCGCGGTGTCCACCAGCCGCGCGAGTTCGTCGAGGTGCTCCTGCATCACGGCCACGTCCGCGGAGCCTTTCCGCGGGGCGGCGACGAGGATGGCCCGCTCGGCGGGCGGCTGGACGTTGATGAGGTCTCGGATGATTCAGGATTCCTTTTCGTGTGGTGCCGAGGCTTCCTCCTGCTCCCCTGCCCCGCTGCCCCGCTGCCCCGCCCACCAGGCCATCCGCTCGGCGATGCGCTTCTCGAGCCCCATGGGGCCGGGCTCGTAGAAGCGCGCCCCGGCCACCTCCACGGGCAGGTATTCCTGTGGAAGGTAGGCGGTCGGCGCGTCGTGCGCGTAGCGATAGCCTTCCCCGTAGTGCAGTTCCTTCATCAGGCCGGTGACCGCATTGCGCAAGTGGAGCGGCACCGCCGCCGCCGGCGTCTGCCTGGCCGCCTCGCGGGCCGCCCCCCAGCCGGCGTATACCCGGTTGGATTTCGGCGCCGTGGCGAGGTACACCGCGGCCTCCGCCAGCGCGAGCTCGCCCTCGGGTGCGCCCAGAAAATCGAACGCGTCCTTGGCCGCGAGCGCGATCGTCAATGCCTGCGGGTCGGCCAGCCCGATGTCCTCTATGGCCATGCGTACCAGCCGGCGTGCCAGGTAGAGCGGTGCCTCGCCGCCTTCGATCATCCGCGCCAGCCAGTAGAGCGCTCCCTGCGGGTCGCTCCCGCGCACCGCCTTGTGGAGCGCCGAAATCAGGTTGTAGTGCCCTTCGCCCGACTTGTCATAGGCCGGAAGCCGCCGTGCGAAGACGTCGGCGGCCACCTCGCGGCTGACCTCCCCGCCCAGCCCCACCTGCTGCCCCGCCGCCTCCAGCGCCGTCAGGGCCCGGCGGGCGTCGCCGTCCGCCGCAGTCGCCAGGAAGGCGATCGCGTCGTCCGCCACGCGGAGTTCCATCGCGCCGAGGCCCCGGTCGCGGTCGGCCAGCGCCCGCCGGAGCAAGGCCTCGAGGTCGGCCACGGTGAGCGGTTCCAGCACGTACACCCGGCAGCGCGAGAGCAGCGCCGCGTTCAGCTCGAAGCTGGGGTTCTCGGTGGTGGCCCCGATCAGCGTGATGAGTCCCGATTCCACCGCCGGGAGAAATGCGTCCTGCTGGCCCCGGTTGAACCGGTGGATCTCGTCGCAGAAGAAGATGGTCTCCCGTCCGAGCCGGCGGCGCTCTTCGGCGTCGCGGAGGATCTCGCGCACCCGCTGGACACCTTCCGTGACGGCGCTGAAGGTCACGAATTCCCGGGAGGTGTGCTGCGCGATGACCCGTGCGAGCGTGGTCTTGCCGGAGCCGGGAGGTCCCCAGAGAATCACGCTGCCCACGTCGCCCCGGCGAATCGCGTCGCCCAGGGCGTGCCCCGGCGCCAGCAGGTGCGGCTGGCCCATGACCTCGTCGAGCGTGCGGGGGCGGAGCCGGGCGGCCAGCGGAGCCGCCGGGGCGAACAGGGAGGGTTCGCTCACGCCGGCCGCCCTAGCCAACCCAGCGCTCGAGCAGGGCGTGGGTCACGAAGAAGGCCGCGGCGCCGCCGAAGAACGGGAGCGCGGTGCCCCAGCCCCGCTTGGCCTGGAACTCAGGGACCAGGTCGGACGCCGCCACGTACAGCGTGACGCCGGCCGCGAGGGCCAGCCCCCATTCGGCCAGCGGCGCGGCGCGTTCCGTCAGCAGGGCGCCGAGCACCGTGGCCAGCCCCAGGACCGCCGCAGCCCCGATGGCGCGGCGCGCGCCCTGGCCCCCGGCCATGAGGAGCGACGCGATGGTGACGCCTTCCGGCAGCTTGTGGAGAAACACGGCGAGGAACAGCAGGAAGCCGAGCTCCGGCGAGACCAGCATCCCGGCGGCGATCGCCACACCGTCGAAGAGGCTGTGGATCGAGAGCCCGACCAGCGCACTCAGGCCCGCCTTCGCCCCCACGCGGTGGGTCTCCACGCCGTAGTGGAAGTGCTGGGTGAACACGTGCTGTGACAGGTGCACGCCGAAGTACCCGGCGAACACGAACACCCCGGGGACGACCGAGCCGCCCTGGAACACCTCCGGCAGCACCCCCACCAGCACGACCGCCAGCATGAAGCCGGCCCCGAAGGCGATGAGACCCTCGATGAATTCCAGGCCCCGCTGCAGGTGGCGGACCACCACCATGGCGCCGAGGACGTTGGCGGCCGCGGCGAGCACGGCGAGGAGCACGGGGTTCACGCAAACTCCTTGGCGCGCTCGAGCAGCGTCTCGCGCACATTCAGCGTCGGGTCGTCCACCACGAGGGCCAGCAACCGCTCGAGCACCTGTCCGACCTGGGGCCCCGCCGCCACGCCTGCCTGCAGCAGGTCGTTGCCCGTCAGGGCGAGGTCGGCCCGCTGCAGTGGCACCCCGAGCGCCCGCGACTCCGCGACCGCGGCGGCCCACGGGAACGGCTGTCCCTGCCGCAGCTGCCAGAGATCCATCAGGTCATCCGCCGCGCCGTTCACCGCGGCGAGCCAGCGACGGACGTCACGGGCCGTGGTGCCGGCCGGTTCCGGCGTGCCGGCGACGAGCGCCGCGCCGCGGGCGAGATCGGCGTTCGACATGCGGAGCCGCGCGAGCACCGCCACGGGACCGTGGCAGCAGAGCGCTGTGAGGACCACCGGGTCGCGCCGGGCCGGCGCGTCGACGCCGGTCCAGGCCTCCTGCTCCTCGACGGACCAGAGCTCCGGCAGCCAGACTGCCGCCGCTCCGGATTTCCTCCAGAGCGAGATGAGCCGTCGCAGCGAGCGCGTCGTGGCGAGCCCCTTGACCCATTCGTCGCGCACCCGCTCCGCGGAGAGTTGCCCCAGCCCGGGCGCGGCGGCGCAGGCCGCCTCCCAGGTGGCGGGGTCGATGACGAATTCGAGCCGGGCGGCAAAGCGGAGCGCCCGGAGCACCCGGAGATAGTCCTCGCGAAACCGGGCGGCGGGCTCGCCGACCGCGCGGAGCCGGCGGCGTTCGAGGTCTTCCGCCCCCGCAAAGGGATCGCGCCACTCGGCCCGGAGCGGATGATAGGCGATCGCATTGACCGTGAAGTCCCGGCGCGCGAGGTCCTCCTCGAGCGACACGCCATACGCCACCTCGGCGTGGCGGCCGTCGGTGCGGACGTCGTGGCGGAAGGTCGTGACCTCGTGAAGCACGCGCTCCCGGTCGAGCACACCCACCGTGCCGTACCTCACGCCGACCGCCACGGTCCGCGGGAAGAGCGCCTGCACCTGCTCGGGGGTAGCGGAGGTGGCCAGGTCGAAGTCCTTCTGCACGTCACCGAGCAGCGTGTCACGGACCGCACCGCCGACGCACCACGCCTCGTGGCCGGCCTCTTCCAGCCGGCGGGCAATGGCCATCACTTCCTCGGGGATCGGAATCTGCTCGGGAAATTGCACGTCAGCTGTCCATGCCCACGCCGAAGGGAAGCCCGGCGGAATGGCTGACGACCAGCTCCATCCAGGCCTGCGACGGCGCGCGCGGCCCCGCGGCGATGGCGCCCGCCTGGAGGAGCCGGGCGCCGCCCCCCTCGAAGGCGTAGATCGGCAGCACCTCGCCCGTGGAGCAGCG
>DAOMFQ010000167.1:0-5265 GCA_035429905.1 Gemmatimonadales bacterium | reverse complement strand
CCCCTTCCCTCGTCTTCCGGCGACTCGACATGGCCTTTCAATGGCCGGCAAACGGCGAGTTTGAGCAGAATTTCCTCGCCCCGTCAAACGCGTTTGCCAATTTAGAGCTAAATATTGTTATTTATTAAATATCACAAATAAACAATAATGGCGCGGTTGGTTCGCGCGCCCTGATTGACGGCGCATGACCGTCGATCGGGAGGCGTTCGGATGGCAAAGGTTGAAGGGTGGCGGCCGGGGCGGGCCAAAGGCTCGCTTGTGGCCACGTTGTCCGCGGGTTTCATCTGCTTATCGGGATGGATGTTCCTGGCACCGTCGGTGGCGCTGTCCGCAGGCAATGTGGTCGACCTGACTTACGACCCAGCAGGCAACATCACGCAGATTCGTCGCCAGTCGGCGACAGGCCTCGCCATCACGGGTTTCGATCCGGCCAGCGGCGCGGTGGGATCCAGCGTGACGATCTACGGCGCCGGGTTCAGCGCGACCCCCGCCTCCAACGCGGTGAAGTTCAACGGCGTCGCGGCAAGCGTATCGGCAGCCGACAGTGGCTCGCTCTCCGTCGCCGTGCCGGCCGGCGCAGGCACCGGAAGGATCACGGTCACCGTCGGCGGCACCACGGCCACGAGCGCGCAGGACTTTCAGGTCGTGATCCCCGGGGCTCCGATCGTCTCGTCGTTCACGCCCGCGATGGCTTCGCCGGGTGAGCTCGTCACGGTGATCGGGTCGAACTTCGCACCGGCGGCTTCCGTCACACTCAAGCTCAATGCGACCGCCTCCGCCCCGAACGTGCAGGGTCCCTCGGCGCTCACCTTCAGCGTGCCCTCGGCCACCGGCTCGGGCCGGATTGCGGTGACGAACCCCACGGGCACGGGATCGAGCAGCCAGGATCTCATCGTCCCGCCTGCGGGCTTCCTGGCTGCCGATATCGCGACCGTGGTTCGGCTGGCCGGCGACGGAACGCCCGCGCCATTCCAGGTCGGCGCAGCCTCGAAGCACGGCGTGCTGCTCTTCGACGGCGCGCTGGACGGGTACTACACGGTGCAGTTCGGCCAGCTCACCTTCTCACCCTCGACGGCCACGCTCGCCTACAAGGTCTTCAAGCCGGACAACTCGCAACTGGCCACGGGTTTCGTCGGTTACGGCTACCGCCCCACGATCCACCTGCCGAGGCTCCCGGCAACTGGGACGTATACGCTCATCGTGAGCCCCGGCGTCGCCACGATGGCTTCGCAGGTCTCGTTCGCCGCGGATCCGGTCCTCGCGCTCGACGGCCCAGCGGCCAGCGTTCCCATGGGAAGCCCTTCGCAGACCACGCGCACCGTCTTCGATGCGACGACGGGCCAGGCGATCGGCGTGGGCATCGGCGGCTACAGCCAGAACGCGAGCACCACGAGCGCGGCCACCTTCAATGTCTACCAGCCCAACGGGACACCCGTGGGCGGCTCCGGCAGCTTCAATGCGTACTGGAGCTGGTCGTCGAACCCGGCGGGCAACTGGGATGGCGAGTTCATCGCGCCGGCCACCGGCCGCTACGAGATGATCGCGCAGCCGGTCACCGGCTACTCCGCCAGCTACGCCGCCTCGATCAGTTCGCCGGCAGCGGCTACCCTCTCGCCCGATGCGCCCCTCGACTTCACGCTCACGCGCATCGGACAGGACGGGCGGTTCACGTTCGCCGCAGCGCCTGGGGACAGCCGCGCCATCGACCTCGCGATCGTGAGCCCACTGCCGGTGGCCCAGCCCGTCGCCTATCGCGTTCTCAAGCCGGACGGGACGACTCTCGCCTCGGGCTCGACATCGCCGCCCCTGAATGGCTCGCAGATCCAGCTTCCGTCATTCCCTGTCGCCGGGAACTACGTCGTGGAGGTCGATCCGGCCTACGGCAACTACGGCGCCCTTCGAATCGCGCTCAAGCAAGGCGCGCTGCTCGGCACCGCGGATGCGCCGCTCGCGTTCGCGACGGCCGTGAACGGAGAGACTGCGCGGTTCCGCTTCGCGGGCGCCGCGGGCCAGAACGTCTCGCTCGGCATCTCGGCGCTCGCCTACATCGGCACCAGCTCGAGCCAGGCGACCCTCACCGTCTTCAAGCCTGACGGCAACTCGCTCACCTACACCACCTGCAACCCCAACGCGGTGGGCGGGCTTTGCCGGCTGGGGCTTCCCAACCTGCCCGCGAGCGGGACGTACATCGTCACCCTGCAACCGCCGGCAGGCGTTCGCGCGACGGGGAACATCAGCCTTTCCGCCGACCAGTCGGGGACATTGGCCGAGGGCGTTCCCGTGGACGTGTCCGTCACCCGAACCGGCCAGTTCCTGCGCTACACCTTCTCCGGCACCGCGGGCCAGAGCACGTCGTTGGAGCTCGCGCAGCTCGTCGCGAGCCCGAGCGGGCCTTACGTCTACGTGAACGTCTACAAGCCGGACGGCAATTCGCTCACGTCCAACTCGGCTTCCTCGGGCGGTGTCTTCGTGAACCTTCCGAGCCTGCCAACGACCGGAACCTACACCGTGGTGGTGGATCCGTCGGGGACCGGCATCACCGGGCGTCTCATGCTGAAGAACGGCGCGGCGGCGGCGGTGGGTTCCGCGCCGGTGGCGCTTTCGACGGCGGTGACGGGGGAAGTCGTGCGAATCACCTTCGCGGGGACCTCGGGAGCCCGGCTCGAGATCGGATTGAATGGACTCGCCTACGACTCGGCGAGCACTTCGGCCACCGCGCTATCCGTCTTCCGGCCAGACGGCACCGGCATCGCGGGAGCGAGCTGCAGCACGTCCACGGCGGGCGGCGGATGCGAAGTCGCCATGCCCGCCACGCTTCCCTCGTCCGGCACCTATTCGATCGTGCTGGTGCCTCCGGCGGGCCGGCGCATCACGGCCGGCAGTCTTGCCATCTCGGCCGCGGCCGCCGGAACGCTCGTCGTCGGCGACCCGGCCCAGGTCATCGCGATCGCCCGGCCCGGTCAAACGGCCCGCTACACGTTCGCCGGCACGGCGGGGCAGTTGCTGCGGCTCGGTTGGTCCGGGGCCACCGTTTCCGTTCCCAATGCCGGGGCGGTCGCGGTCACGGTCCTCAAGCCCGACGGCAGCTCGCTCGTTGCCTCGTCCTTCGGCAACGGCGCCACCGGCAGCATGGACCTGCCGTCACTGCCCGCGGCAGGCACCTACACGGTCGTGCTCGATCCGTCCTATGCGGCCACGATGTCCGCATCCGTCAACCTGGTCACGCGGTAAGGACGCCGACATGAACCAACGAACTGTCGTCGCAGGTCTCGCATCGCTGCACAACAATCTTGCCCAGGCCATCCGTGCCGGGATGGGGATTGCCACGCTCCTTGCCACGCTGATTCCTGCTTCCGCCTTCGCCGGTTGGTGCGCCGGCACGCCCAACGCGGATACCGGCGCCAAGGCCATCTGCACGAAGCCCGAGGCCCGGGGCGACTGGACATTCGACATGGGCGATTGCCAGGTGGCCTTCGTACCGCGCTCCTACGCGTGGTGCATGGCGGCCGGTGGAACGTGGGATCCGTACTACATCAATGGACCGATCTGCATCAATCCCGGACCGGTTACCGAGCTCAACCTCGGCGCGATGGCGGCCGACTTCGTCCAGCGATATCACGATCCGTGCACGGTGAATGCCGCCGACACCGGCTGGACGGGAACGGTGAACGCGGGTGGAACCTGCGGAGTGGCCTTCGGTCAGGTCATCGACGGCATCACGCGCAGCCAGGTTCGGCTGCTCACCTACTCGGGCACCAAGTCGCCGGCCAATTGCGGGTCCACGTTCGAGGAGAAGATCCTCGCCGGCAAATCGCAGACAGTCGCCTGCCCCGCCGGCACCGTGCAAAGCTCCGACCCGGACCTGGGCCAAGTCTGCGTGAAATACCAGTTCTGCGACAAGTGCCTCGGCAACCCCGTCGACGCCGCGACGGGCGTCAAGATCCAGCGCGACGCGGACTACGTGGCCAGCGGCCCGGGCGGCCTGTCCTTCGAGCGCTCCTACAACAGCTCGGGCTACTTCTCGCGCGCGGAGCGCCGCCCCGACAACGGCGACTACTGGCGCCACAACTGGGCCGGCGAGATCGTCGCCATCACCGATCTCACGGGTATCATGGCGGCCGCGCGGCGACCCGACGGCTCGGCCAAGTACTTCAAGACGGACGGCAAGGAGTTCCAGAACCACTCGGGTGGCGCGCTGCGGCTCGAAAGGCTCACTGATGCGGGCGGCGCCACCACCGGCTGGCGTCTCACCACGGACGCCTCGGACGTGGAGACCTACAACGCGCAGGGCAAGCTCACCCAGGTGCAGCGCCGCACGGGCCACACCTTCACCCTCGCCTACGACGCCCAGCAGCGCCTGCAGACGGTCACGGACAGCTTTGGGCGCCAGCTCGTGCTCGGCTACGACGCGCAAGGAAGGCATTCCACGCTCACGGACCCGGCTGGCCGCACTTACTCGTACGGGTACGACGCCGCGAACCGCCTTTCCACGGTGACCTACCCCGGCACCCAGACCCGCACCTACCTCTACGAGGATTCGCGCCACGCCTTCGCGCTGACGGGCATCGTGGACGAGCGAGGGCGGCGCCTTTCGACCTACACCTATGACGACAAGGGGCGCGTGCTCACGACGGAGCGCTCGGGGCCGGAAAACAAGTACACCTTCGGCTACCCGGCCCTCCAGCTCACCACCTGGACCAACACCGTGCAGGACGCGTTCGGTTCGACACACAACTACACCTTCGAGGTGGTGGACGGCGTGCCGCGCCTCAAGACCGACGCGCGCACCTACCTGGGCACCGAATCCCGCACCTTCGACGCCGTGGGCAACGTGGCCACGAAGACGAACCGCCGCGGCATCGTGACCACCTACGCCTACGATCTCGCGCGCAACCTCGAGACCTCGCGCACGGAGGCCTCCGGCACGGCGCGGGCACGGACGATCACGACGACCTGGCATCCCGTCTTCCGCCTGCCCGCCACGGTGACGCAGCCCTCGGGCGTCGCGGGCGTGAACGAGGTGACGACCTACGCATACGACACCGCGGGCAACCTCACGAAGAAGAGCGTCACCGCCGGCGCCCTCGTGCGCGAGTGGACCTACACCGTGAACGCGCTCGGGCAAGTGCTCACCATCGACGGCCCGCGCACGGACGTGACCGACATCACCACGATGACCTACTACCCCGACAATGACCCGTGCACAGGCTGCCGGGGCCAGGTGTGGACCGTGACCAACGCGCTGGGGCACGTGACCACGTTCAA
>DAOMFQ010000166.1:0-5266 GCA_035429905.1 Gemmatimonadales bacterium | reverse complement strand
GCGCGCGGCAACGCCGCGGAGCGCGGCGGCGGCGGGACTGTCCGGTGCGGCGACGAGTACCGGCTGGCCGCGATCGGCCTGGTCGGCCAGGCGGGCCTGCATCGGCACGCGACCGAGGAGATCCACGCCGAGCTCGGCACCGAGCCGCTCGCCCCCGCCGGTGGGGAAGAGGTCGGTGTGGCCGCCGCAGTGCGGGCAGGTGAAGCCGCTCATGTTCTCCACGACGCCGAGCACCGGCACGTTCACCTTCTCGAACATCTTGCCGCCGCGGAGGGCGTCGCCCACGGCCATTTCCTGCGGGGTGGTGACGATCACCGCGCCCGACACGCTGGTGGCCTGCACGAGGGACAGCTGCGCGTCGCCGGTGCCGGGCGGCAGGTCCACCAGGAAGAAGTCGAGCTGGCCCCAGTCGACGTCGCGCAGGAACTGGGTGACGATCTTCATGATGATCGGCCCCCGCCAGATGGCGGGCGCGTCGCGCTCGACGATGAACCCGAGCGACATGAGCTTGACGCCATGCGCCTGGAGCGGCTCCATCCGCCGCTCGGCGGTGACCCTCGGCCGCTCGAAGACGCCGAACATGCGCGGGATGTTGGGGCCGTAGATGTCGGCGTCCATCAGCCCGACGCGATGGCCCGCCTGCGCGAGCGCCACCGCCAGGTTGGCCGCGACGGTGGACTTTCCCACCCCACCCTTGCCCGACGAGATGGCGATGACGCGGCCCAGGTTGGGGAGGGCGAGCTGCGGCGGGGGCGGCGGCACCGCCTGGGCGGGGTCACCCGGAGGACCGTGGGTGGACCGTGCGGGACCGGCGGGGTCCTTGATCTGGATGCGGGCGTCGGGGAGTCCCGCGTCGGCGAGCGCCTGGCGCGCCTGGCGGACGAGGGTGGCGGGGTCGTCGCGCCCGAGGAGGAAGGTGAAGGCGGGCCGGCCGTCGTCGGCGATGGCAAGCCCTTCGACCATCCCGGCGGCGAGGATGTCCTGGCCGAGGCGCGGGTTCACCACGCGGGCCAGGGCCTCGCGCGCGGTGGCGAGCGGGGTGCCGGCCATCAGACGGCCTGCACCAGGCGCACCTCGGGCACCGACTGCTTGAGGCGCACCTCGAGCCCCTGCTTGAGCGTCACCGTGGACGCGGCGCAGCCGTGGCAGGTGCCGCCGAGGCGCACGTAGAGCGTGCCGTCGGCGCTGTCAAAGTCCACGACCTCCACCTGCCCCTTGTGGGAGGCGATGTAGGGCCGGAGGGTATCGATCGTCGCCTCGATGCGGGCGAGGATGTCCATCGTCGTTTCCATCGGCTCACTCCTGCAAGGCGCCCCCGAAGTGTAGCCCGGGCCGGCGCCGGTTCAACGCGTGCCGTTGCCCCCGAGAAAGGTGCGAGCGGCGGCGAGGACGACCCCCTGGACCTCGCCCATGGCCCCCTCGAGGGAGAGGCCGGCCGCCTTGGTGTGGCCCCCGCCGCCGAAGGGGCGGGCAAAGGCGGCGACGTTCACGTCGCCCACCGAGCGGAGCGACACCTTGATGCGGCCGGCGGAAATCTCGCGGAAGAGGAGCGCCATGCGCACGCCGGCGATGCTCCGCGGGAATTCCACGACGCCATCGAGGTCGTCGGCGCTCACGCCCAGGCGCTCGAGCGCGCCCGGCGGCACCGTGACCCAGGCGAGGCCGTGCTCCGGCTCGACCACCAGAGTCTGCAGCGCCTCCGCGTAGAGGCGGGGACGCCCCTCGGGCGCGTTGGCGTACACGTCGAGGTACATCCGTTCCGGATCGAGCCCCGTCTCCAGCAGCTCGGCGGCAATGCGGAGCGTGCGCGGGTGGGTGTTGCTGAAACGGAAGCTGCCGGTGTCGGTCATGATCGCGACGTACAGCGCCCGTGCCGCCTCCGGGGTGAGCGGCCAGCCGTTGACCCGCCCGATCTCGAAGACCAGCTCGCCGGTGGCGGCCGCCGCCGGGTCGACGTAGCGGGGGCCCGCGGGGAGCTCGCCGGGGCTCACGTGATGGTCGATGCAGGCCACCGGGACGCCGCGGTCGCGCACGGTGTCGCCCAGCATGCCGAGGCGGCCGAGGTCGGAGATGTCCAGCACGACGATGCAGTCGGCGCGGCGGAGTTCCTTGACGGCCTCGCGGCTCCGGTCGGCGCCGGGCAGCGCCTCGAACAGGAAATCGAAGCGCGGCGGGGTCGGGCTGGGATTGGTGACGACCGCGGAGATGCCCTGCGCCTTGAGGAGGTGCAGGAGGCCGACCTCGCTGCCGAGGCCGTCGCCGTCGGGATTGACGTGAGTAGTGAGGCAGACCCGCTGTCCCGGCACCAGCGCCTCGGCGAAGGCGCGGGCGGCGACGGTCTTGTCGTGGGAGAGCGGCAGCTTCATGGCGGAGGGTAAGATAACGCCATCCTCACCCCCTGTCCCCCTCTCCGGCAAGCGGAGAGGGGGCATATGGGGCCGGATCCAGGCGTTCGGACCCGGGAGGGCTATGCGTTCAGCTTCGAGTGCTTCCGGCCGTAGGCGAAGTAGATGACCAGGCCGATCGCGAGCCAGATGAGCAGCCGGAGCCAGGTGTCCTTGGGCAGGCCGTACATCATGTAGCCGCAGATCACGATGCCGAGGATCGGCACCAGCGGCACCATCGGCGTGCGGAACGGCCGCGGCAGGTCCGGCTGGGTGCGCCGGAGGACGATGATCCCGCCCGAGACGATCACGAAGGCCAGCAGGGTGCCGATCGACACCAGCTCGCCGAGGAGGCCGATCGGGAAGAGCCCCGCGATGACGGCGGCCACGAGGCCGGTGATGATCGTGGAGACGTACGGCGTCTCGAACTTGGGGTGCACCTTGCCGAAGACCGGCGGGAGGAGCCCGTCGCGCGACATGGTGTAGAAGATGCGCGGCTGGCCCATGAGCATGACGAGCACCACTGACGCCAGGCCCGCGATGGCGCCGATGTTGACGAAGAAGCCGAGCCACTTGAGCGCAGGGCCGGCCTTCTCGATGGCCACGAACACCGGGTGCGGGACGTTCAGCTCGGTGTAGTGCGCCAGGCCGGTCATCACGAGCGCCATCAGGATGTACAGCACGGTGCAGACGATCAGCGAGCCGAGGATGCCGATCGGGAGGTCGCGCTGGGGGTTCTTGGCCTCCTGCGCCGCCGTGGAGACGGCGTCGAACCCGATGTAGGCGAAGAAGATCACCGCCGCGCCGCGCACGATGCCGCTGAACCCGAAGTGGCCGAAGGTGCCGGTGTTGTCGGGAATGAACGGGTGCCAGTTGGCGGAGTTGACGTACTTGAAGCCGAAGACGATGACGAGGAAGACGATGGCCAGCTTGACGTACACGACGATGTTGTTGAAGCGCGCCGATTCCTTGATGCCGATCACCAGCAGGGTGGTGAGGAGGAGCACCAGGAGCACCGCCGGCACGTTGAGCAGGCCGTGCGTGGCGGTAAACCCCTTGGCGGCGCAGTCGGCCATCGGGATGAGGGTCCGGCTCACCGCGTCCACGGCCACGCCGCCGGTGGCGGGGTCGACGCAGATCTGGCTCCGGACCAGGGTGTGGGTGCCCTCGACGCCGAACGGCGCGCCGGTGAGCGCCGGGGGCAGGGTGACCCCCAGTTCCGACATGAACGCCGTGAAGTACCCCGACCACCCCACCGCCACCGTGGAGGCGGCAAAGAGGTATTCGAGGATGAGGTCCCACCCGATGATCCACGCCACGAACTCGCCGAGGGTGGCGTAGCCGTAGGTGTACGCGCTGCCGGCCACCGGGATCATGGAGGCGAACTCGGCGTAGCAGAGCCCGGCGAAGAGGCAGCCGAGGCCCGCCAGCACGAAGGACAGCGTGATGGCCGGACCGGCGTACTGGGCGGCCGCGGTGCCGGTCAGCACGAAGATCCCGGCGCCGATGATCGCGCCGATGCCCAGCAGGACGAGGTTGCTGGCCGTGAGGGCGCGCCGGAGGCCGCCGGTCTCGCCGGCGAGCTCGGACATGGACTTGGTACGGAAGAGGCTCATGCCAGGACCCTGGGTTGGGGAATGGTGAGGCGGCGGCGCGTCACGGCGCGCCGGCCGCGCCGGCGCGCTGCCGCTCCCGCTGCAGCACGCTGTTGGAGCGTCCGTAGGTGAAGTAGATCGTCATGCCGATGGCCAGCCAGATGCCCAGCCGCAGCCAGGTGTCGAGCGGCAGCGTGGCCATCAGGCCCACGCAGGCCACGACCCCGAGCACCGGGATGAGCGGGGTGAACGGCACCTTGAACGGGCGGTCGAGGTCGGGCCGCTTGCGCCGCAGGATGAGCACCCCGAGGCACACCAGCGCAAAGGCCAGCAGGGTGCCGATGTTGACCAGCTGCCCCAGAATCTGGAGCGGCAGCAGCCCGGAGGCCAGCGCCACGGCAGCGCCGGTGAAGAGCGTCGACAGGTACGGGGTCCGGTAGCGCGCGTGCACCTTGCTGAACGCGCCGCCGATGAGCCCGTCGCGGGACATGGCGTAGAACACCCGGCTCTGCCCCAGCATCTGCACCAGCACCACGCTGGCCAGGCCGAGGACCGCCCCCACGTCGATGGCGATCCGCAGCCAGTTGGGGGCGCCGGTCCGCTGCATGGCCAGCGCCATCGGCGCCGGCACGTTGAGCTCGGTGTAGGAGACCATTCCGGTCAGCACCGCCGACACCACCACGTAGAGCAGCGTGCAGACGGCCAGGGAACCGAGGATGCCGATCGGAAGGTCCCGCTGGGGATTCTTGGCCTCCTGCGCCGCGGTGCTGACCGCGTCGAAGCCGATGTACGCAAAGAAGACCAGCCCGGCCCCCCGCAGCACGCCGCTCCACCCGAACTCGCCCCAGACGCCGGTGTTGGGCGGGACGTAGGGGGTCCAGTTGGCCCTGGTCAGGTGCATGACGCCCCACCCCACCACGACCACGATGATCAGGACCTTGAGCACCACGATCAGGTTGTTGAGGTTGGCGGATTCCTTGATGCCGATGACCAGCACCCAGGTCATCAGCGCCGACACCACCATGGCCGGGAGGTTGATGAACGCCCCGGTCGAGTTCCACCCGGCGTGGACGCAGCCCGCCACCGCCGCCTGCACGTTGGCGGGGGTGCACCACTGGAAGGGCGCCTGGGCCAGCGCGGCCGGCATGTGCAGGCCGAAGGCGTCGAGGAGGCTGGCAAAGTGCCCCGACCAGCCGACGGCCACGCCGGCGGCGCCCATGGCATATTCGAGGATGAGGTCCCAGCCGATGATCCAGGCCACGAGCTCGCCCATGGTGGCGTACCCGT
>DAOMFQ010000165.1:0-5285 GCA_035429905.1 Gemmatimonadales bacterium | reverse complement strand
GCGGCGCGTGCGCCGCGCGTCGAGCAGGCGCAACCCGCGCTCGATCCGGCAGCGGCAAGAGTGGTGGTCACCGCGGTCGGCGCCAAGGGCGACGCGCAACTCGACCTGGCCGACGCGCCGGTCGTCGTGAGCGGCGGCCGCGGGCTGCGGGAGGCCGGCAACTTCGCGCTGGTCGAGGCGCTGGCGGCGGCGTTCGGCAACGCGGCGGTGGGCGCCACTCGCGCCGTCACCGACGACGGCTGGCGCGACCCGTCCACCCAGATCGGGCAGACCGGCCGGACGGTGAGCCCGGACCTTTACGTGGCGGTGGGGATTTCCGGCGCCATCCAGCACCTGGCCGGAATGCGCACCTCGAAGACCATCGTGGCCATCAACAAGGACAAGGACGCGCCGATCTTCAAGCTGGCGGACTACGGGATCGTGGGCGACCTGTTCGAGATCGTGCCGCGGCTCACGGAAGAGGTCAAGAAGGCACGCGCGAGCCACTGAGGGGCTGGCTCAGTGCCAGCCCCCGGGCAGGATGCGGGGCACCTGCCTCCGGTACTCCTCGTATCCCTGCATGCGCTGTGTGAGAAACCGTTCCTCTACCCGCGCCTTTTGCTCGAAATACCCCACCGAGACTGCGAACACCGCGGCACCGGGCAGCCACCCGCCCCGCAGGAATCCGTATCCCGTCAGGAGCGTCGAGATCCCGAGATAGATCGGGTGCCGCACCACGCGGTAAATGCCGCGCGTCACCAGCGCGCCGCGCGGCAGCGGTTCCGTGGCCGGCGTGAGGTTGGGGCCGAGCGTCACGGCCCCTGCCCCAGCAATGGCCGCGCCGGCAAGGATGACCGCCCATCCCAGCCATCTGGTGATCCCCACAGGGTCGAGCGTCCCCCACCGCCTCGCAGCCTCCGGGACCCCGGCCACCACCACGGCCGCCAGGATGACCTGGCCCCAGACCCATGGGTCCTGCACTGCGGTGCGTCGCGTCACGCCGCCTCCTGGATGGCCCGGGATGTGCTTGGAAAACCGTTGAAGAGGAACAGGTTAAGTCGGCAAATCGGTTCGCGGGTCGTGCGCGCTCGCGTTATATTCCCCGCGCTTCGATTCGCCACCGGAATCTAAGGAGTCCCCCGCGTGCCATCCATTCTTCCGAGCCGCCACCAGCGGGCCCTGCCGCTCGAGAAGCTGATTCTCGCCGAGGCACCGGGCGCGGAAGCGATCGAGATGGATGTGCTGTTCGTCGGCGCGGGCCCGGCCGGCCTGGCGGGGGCCATCGAGCTGGCACGGCTGGCCCGGGCCGACCAGGAGGCCGGCGGCACCCTCGGCGAGCTCAACATCGGCGTGCTGGAAAAGGCGTCGGGACTCGGCGAACACAACCTCTCCGGCGCGGTGGTCAACCCGCGCGCCTTCCGCGAGCTCTTTCCCGACCTGACCGACGCCGACTTTCCCTTCCGGCAGCGCGTGGACTCCGAGGCGGTGTATTTCCTCACCGAGGGCGCCTCGCGCCGGATCCCGACGCCGCCCACCATGCACAACAAGGGCAACTACTCCGCTTCCATTTCCGAAATGGTGCGCTGGCTGGGCGCCAAGGCGGAGGAGCTGGGCGTCAACGTCTTCACCGGCTTCCCGGTCGAGTCGTTGCTGGTCGAGGGGCAGGCCGTGCGCGGCGTCAGGACCACGCCGAGCGGCCTGGACCGCGACGGACGGCCGGGCGGCGACTTCGTGGCGCCCACCGACCTGACCGCCCGGGTGACGGTGCTCTCCGAGGGCACCCGCGGCACACTGTCGCAGGCCTGGTGCCAGTGGCAGAACGTCACCTCCGCCAATCCGCAGATCTTTGCGCTCGGCGTCAAGGAAGTCTGGAAGGTGTCGCGGCCCCTCGACCGGGTCATTCACACCATGGGCTGGCCGCTCCCCTCCGACGCCTTCGGCGGCAGCTGGTGCTACCCGCAGGGGCCCGACCAGGTGTCGCTCGGGCTGGTGGTCGGGCTCGACTACGGCAACGCCAACCTCGACGTGCACACCCTCCTGCAGCGCATGAAGCTCCATCCCCTCTTCCGCGACATCCTGGCCGGCGGCGAACTGGTCGAGTGGGGCGCCAAGACGATCCCGGAGGGCGGTTACCACGCGCTGCCGGCGCGGCGCTCGGGTGATGGGCTGGTGATCGTGGGTGACGCGGCCGGCTATGTGGACGTGCCGTCGCTCAAGGGTGTGCACTACGCCATGCAGTCGGGGATGTACGCCGCCCGTGCGATCTTCGCCGCGCTGAAGAAGGGCGATGTGTCGTCCGCCGCGCTGGCGGAGTCCGACAGGATGGTGGACACGAGCTACGTCAGGGACGACCTGTACCGGACCCGCAACATGCGGCTGGCCTTCAAGGACGGATTCGTGATGGGCGCGGCCAAGGCCGGGCTGATGACGATCACCGGCGGGCGGTTTCCGGGCGGCCGGATCCCGATGCACGCCGACGCCGACGCGAGCCGGAGCGCCGGCGAGGAGACCACACTGGTGCCCGACGGGGTCCTGACGTTCGGCAAGCTCGACGCGGTGTTCAAGTCGGGCAACGCCACCCGCGACACCATCCCGAGCCATCTCCTGGTGGGCCGGGAGGTGAGCGGGGAGGTGGCGGACTTCTACGCCCACGTGTGCCCGGCCGGCGTGTACGAGCGGGTGGGCAACGAGCTGCGCGTGAACCCGCCGAACTGCGTCGACTGCAAGGCCACCGACATCCTCGGCCCCCGCTGGACGCCCCGCGAGGGCGGCAGCGGCCCCCGCTATCGGGCGATGTAGCCGATGACGCCACGCAAGCGGGAACTCCTGGGTGCTACCGCCGAACCGGCGCGTGACGTGGAGGCAGAGCGGATCTGGGCTGCCCCGGACACCATGCTGGTGGACGCCGGCGCCGGTGGGGAGTTGCTGGTGGCCAAGGTACGCATGGCGCTGGTCGCGCTCGTCACCCTCATTCCCATCTACAATCTCTTCGTCACGCCGTACTTCGTCGAAACCTGGGTGGGGCTCGCCTCTTCGCTGGGGGCCATGATTTTCGCGGTGACGGTCTGGGCGGTGGTGCGGCGCGGCTTCTACCGGCCCTGGCTCGGCTTCCTCACGAGCGCGGTGGACGTGACCTTCGTGACCGCCACGCTGGCCACCTTTCTCTACCTCGACACGCCGCACGTGGCGGTGAACAGCCGCATCATGTACAGCGTGTACTTCTTCTCGATCGGCGCCTCGAGCCTCCGCTACGACACCCGGATCTGCATCGTCACCGGCGCGCTGGCGGTGGTGCAGTACAGCCTCATCGTGCTCGCCGCCGGGATCTTCTGGGACCTCAACGACCTGCGCTACGCCCCGTTCATGTACGGCATGGTGAACTGGGGAGACCAAGTGGGGCGCCTCATCCTGCTCGGGGCAGGGGGTGTGCTCAGCACGGCGGTGGTGTACAACGCGCGCAAGCTGCGCCAGATGTCGGCGCGCGACCGACTGACCGGCCTGCTCAACCGAGGGTTCTTCGAGGCACGGCTGCAATCCGAAGTGAGTCGGGCACGGCGGCACGGGCATCCGCTGGCGGTGGCGGTGCTGGACCTCGACCGCTACAAGAACTTCAACGACCGGTACGGCCACGCCAGCGGCGACGTGGCGTTGCAGGTCCTGGCGGGGATTCTCCAGCGGGGGGTCCGTTCGAGCGACGTGGTGGCCCGGTACGGCGGCGACGAGTTCGTGGTGCTCCTGCCGGAGACGGGCCCCCGGGCGGCCTTCGACAAGCTGGAACAGCTGCGGCTGGCCGTGGCGCGCGCCGAGTTCCCGATTCCCCGGCATGACCTCACCGCGCAGTTCACCCTGAGCGCGGGGCTCGCCTCGCTGCCCGACGACGGCACCGATCCCGTCGAACTGCTCGAGGTGGCGGACAAGCGGCTGTTCGAGGCCAAGGACGGCGGCCGGAACCGCGTCGTGGGGTCGGTGGACTAGGCCGCCGCCACCTCCTCCGCGCGGGCCCGGCGCTGGCCCTCACCCACGTCCACCCGCGCCAGCAACGCCCCGCCCACCACGAAGAACCCGACCACCGACAGCAGCGCCATCCGGCTCGAGCCAGTGAGGGCAATGGCGATGGAGAACATCGCCGGCCCCAGGATTCCCGCGAACTTCTCGAAGACGGCGAAGAACCCGAAAAACTCCCCCGACAGGTGCTTCGGCACCATGCTCGCGAAGAGCGAGCGGCTCAGCGCCTGCACGCCTCCCTGCACCATCCCAACCAGGACCGCCAGCAGGATGAAATCTCTGTCTGAGCGCATGAAATAGCCCAGCGCGCTGATCCCCATGTACGCCACCAGGCCAACGAAGATCGCCGGCCGGGTCCCGACCTTCCTGGCGAGGCCCCCGAACAGATAGGCAAACGGCACGCCCACGAACTGCACCAGCGCGATCGCCGCGATCATCGTGGTCCGCCCGATGCCGATCTCCTCGCCGTAGATGGCGGCCATCCGGATGATCGTGCCGACGCCGTCGTTGTAGATCAGGAAGGCCAGTAGCAGCAGGAACGCCTGGCGGTACCCGCGCAGCTTGTGGAAGGTGGAGCCGAGCCGGCGGAACGAGGCGCGTACCGCACCGAGCCGGGCCTCCTCGGCATCGAGCGCGCGGCCGGGCGGCTCCGGCACGCGGCGGAAGAGCGGCAGGCTGAAGCCCATCCACCAGAGCGCCGTGAGGAGAAAGGTGATCCGCGTCGGCAGCGTGGCCTGCTCGGGCGTGAGCCCCGCCCCGGCGGGGAGCCCGAACACTCCGGGGGCCAGGATGATGCCCAGGCAGGCCACCAGGAACAGCCCGCCACCGAGGTACCCCAGCGCGTACCCGGCGGTGGACACCCGGTCCATTTCTTCGGGGGCCGCCACGTGCGGCAGCAGGGAATCGTAGAACACGAAGCTGCCGTTGACGCCGATGTTGGCCACGACGAAAAGCACGGCGGCGAAGACCCACTGGCCGTGGCGGATGAAGAACATCGCCGCCACCGCGGCGGCGCCCAGGAGCAGGAAGGCGCCGAGGAGCTTCTTCTTGGCGGCGGAATGGTCGGCGATGGCCCCGAGGATCGGCGAGAGGACCGCGATGATGGTGAGGCCGAGCGTCGTGGCGAGGCTGAACCGGTAAGTGGCCTCGACCGGGGGGAGCCCCGCGGCCGCCACCGCGCTGAAGAAGGTCGGGAAGATGGCGGTGACGATCACGACGTACATGGCCGAGTTGGCCCAGTCGTAGAGCATCCAGGCGCGGACCGCCGGCACCGGGCCGTACCGGCTGGCCGAGTGGCAGCG
>DAOMFQ010000164.1:3170-5314 GCA_035429905.1 Gemmatimonadales bacterium | reverse complement strand
CGGCCTCAGCATCACGGTGCCGCTTTCGGGCCGCCCCGCCGATCCCTTGTTCGACATCACCGGCACCCTCAAATTTTACGAGCTGGCCAGCAGCATCCGGTACAACCTGCTGACCGGCGGGCTCAAGCCGTACCTCAAGGGGGGCTACGGGTGGAGCTGGTACCAAGTGGTGGACATCGCCACGGATGGGGTGCCGCTGACCGACCCCGACGGGCCCTGGATCCGGCAGCCGACGTTCTTCCCGAACAGCAACCTCTGGCCCAACACCTGGCACTGGGGCGCGGGGATGGAATTCTTCCTCATCAGCAGCAACGCCCCTCTTCCCCGCGGGCTCGACGTGAGCCTCAAGGGCGAATGGGCGTCCTATTCCAGCAAGCTGGGCGTGTCGTTCCAGAATGCCGCCCTGCTGGGTTTCGAGTCGGAGCCGACCGTCACGCGCAGCACCATCAGCTTCTTCGCGGTCGTCAGTTTCTAGCCCGCCCTAAGTTCCCCTTCTCCACATGGTGGAGAGGGGGACAGGGGGCGAGGAGAATCGACGCCGCGCTGATTATCATTGACGCCTACCCCCTAAACGGAGCCACTCTCGAGATGCGAAAGTTCTCCTTGGTTCTCCTTGCCGCCGCGCTGGCCCTCACGCCGGCCGCGCACGCCCAGAAGCCCGCCAAGAAGGCGGGGGGCAAGCCCAACATCCTCGTCATCTGGGGCGATGACGTGGGCTACTGGAATGTCAGCGCCTACAACCTGGGCCAGATGGGCTACCGGACGCCCAACATCGACCGCATTGCCCATGAGGGCGCCCTGTTCACCGACCTCTACGGCCAGCAGAGCTGCACCGCCGGCCGCGGGGCCTTCCTGACCGGGCAAAGCCCCTTCCGCACCGGGCTCCTCAAGGTCGGCCTGCCGGGGGCCAAGGAAGGGCTCCAGCCGCAGGACCCGACGATTGCCGAGTTGCTGAAGCCCCAGGGTTACGTGACCGGCCAGTTCGGCAAGAACCACCTGGGCGACCTCGACGCCATGCTGCCCACCATGCACGGCTTCGACGAATTCTTCGGCTCGCTCTACCACCTGAACGCCGAGGAAGAGCCCGAGGACCCGGACTACCCGAAGGACCCCGCCTTCCGCGCCAAGTACGCGCCGCGTGGCGTGCTGCACACCTGGGCGCTCCCGAACGGCGGCCAGCGGATCGAGAACACCGGCCCGCTCACCAAGAAGCGGATGGAAACGATCGACGAGGAGTTCGAGGGGGCGGCCAAGACCTTCATCACCAACGCCGCCAAGGGCGACAAGCCGTTCTTCGTCTGGTTCAACTCCACCCGCATGCACATCTGGACCCACCTGCAGCCGAAGAGCGTGGGCGTCACCGGGCTCGGCGTCTATCCCGACGGCATGGTGGAGCACGACGCGCTGGTCGGCCGGCTGCTCAACCTGCTCGACAGCCTCGGCATCGCCGACAACACCATCGTGATGTACTCGACCGACAACGGCGCGGAGAAGTTCTCCTGGCCCGACGGCGGCACCTCGCCGTTCCGGAATGAGAAGGCCACCAACTGGGAGGGCGCCTACCGGGTGCCAGGGATGATCCGCTGGCCGGGCACCATCAAGCCGGGCACTGTGCTGAACGACATCGTGTCGCACGAGGACTGGGTCCCGACGCTGGTAAGCGCCGCCGGAAACCCGAACGTGAAGGAGCAGCTCCTCACCGGCTACACCGCCGCGGGCAAGAACTTCAAGGTGCACCTCGACGGATACAACCTCACCGACTACCTGAGCGGCAAGGCCCCCGATCCGCGCAAGGACTTCTTCTATTTCAATGATGACGGGTCACTGGTGGGGCTGCGGTTCAATCAGTGGAAGGTCGTCTTCTCCGAGCAGCGCTCGGAGGGGTTTGGAGTATGGCAGGATCCGTTCACGCCGCTCCGGTTGCCGAAGCTCTTCAATCTCCGCTCCGATCCGTTCGAGATCGGCGACCGGGAAAGTATCGGCTACGATCGGTGGCGCATCGAACACGTCTACGTACTGGTGCCGGCGCAGGCCTATGTGGCGAACTTCCTGAGCACCTTCCGGGAGTTCCCGCCGCGCCAGAAGGCCGGCAGCTTCTCGATCGATAACGCGCTGGAGGCCCTCGTCAACGCGGGGCAGCAGGG
>DAOMFQ010000164.1:0-3070 GCA_035429905.1 Gemmatimonadales bacterium | reverse complement strand
CCCACGAAGATCAGCAGGATGCCGCTGGCCCGCATGACCCACGGCAGGTACTTCCGGAAGCGCTGGAACCAGTCGAGGAAGCTCTCCATGGCCCACGCCGCCACCAGGAACGGGACCGCGAGCCCGGCGGAGTAGGCCGCCAGCAGCAGCGTGCCGTGGGCCACGTCGCCCTGGGTGGCGGCCATCCCCAGGATGCCCCCCAGGATCGGCCCGATGCAGGGCGTCCACCCCGCCGCGAACGCCATCCCCACCAGTACCGACCCCAGGAAGCCGAGCGGCTTGCGGTCGAGGTGCACCCGCTGCTCGGTCTGCAGGAACCGGAACTTCAGCACGCCCAGCGCGTACAGCCCGAACAGGATGATGAGCACCCCGCCCACCCGCTGCAGCCACACCTGGTAGTACTTGAGCGCCGAGCCGAGGGCGGTCGCACTGGCCCCCAGGATCACGAAGATGAGCCCGAACCCGAAGACGAATAGCAGCGCGTGCACCATGGCGATCTTCCGCCGCCCGCTCATCTCGTCCAGCGTCATCCCGGTGATGAACCCCAGGTAGCTCGGCACCAGCGGCAGGACGCAGGGGGAGAGGAAGCTCAGCACACCCGCGGCAAAGGCCACGAAGAAGCCGAGGTTGTCGGGCGTGTTCACAGGGTCCCCAGGGCGCGGCGTTGGCAATCCCGGCAGGTGCCGTGCAATTCCACCCGGTGCCGGCGGTACCGGAACTGGTGCTCGTCGGCGATGATGGGCAGCATCCGCTCCAGTCGTTCGTTGGTGAACTCCTCCACCCCGCCACACTCCACGCACACGAAGTGCCCATGCGACCCCTGCGGCGTGGCCCCCTCGTAGCGGCGGAAGCCGTCGCCGAACTCATGAAGCCGGATGAGCCCGCTCTCGACCAGCAGGTCGAGCGTGCGGTACACCGTGGCGATGCCGATCCGCTTGCCGGCCTGCGCCAGCTTCTGGTGCACGGCGGCGGCGGTCAGGTGATCGGTGGACGCGAAGATGGTGCTGGCGATGAGGTCGCGTTGCTGGGTGACGGGGAGGTGGTGCTCCCGGAGGTACTGCTGGAACCGCGCGAGGAGGTCGGCGGCCTCAGCCGAGGTCAGGTGTGCCATCGGGCTCGGCCGGGTACCAGCGCGCCAGGGGGATCCGGAGCGGCGGCTCTTCCTCGGTGCGCTTCGGCACCAGCGCCACCAGCTCGTCCAGCGCCTCGAGCGGCCCGCTTCCCACCTCCGCCAGTTCGGAGGCGAATTCGCCGCGCTTCTTCCCCTTGAGGGTGTGGGCGTAGCGGGCGGTGTAGATGCGCAGGCGGCCGTCCTCCACCCGGCTCAGGATGGCGGTGCCGTACTCCTTGCCGTCGCGGCGGAAGGGCCGGAACACCCACAGCCCGTCGAGCTCGCCCGCGGGCAGCTGGCCGGCCACCGCCTGGGCCAGGAGTGCCCAACCGGCGCCGCTCCCCGGCTCGGCGGGGGCCGCTAGCGGGTAGCCTGTTCCCACTTTTCCACGTAGAGCCGGAGGACGTGCATGAAGTCCTGCGCGTTGGTCACCACCCCGTACGCCTGGTGGGTGCCCCGGTCCTTGAGCTTGTTGACCACGAACTCCGTCTGGTCCACGCAGATGGTCATCAGCTCGCTGGGGACGCCGTCGTAATGGGTGTGGAAGGCGGGGAGCATGTTGCCGACGGCGATGGCGTGGAGCGCGGTGGCCACGAAGATGGCCCCGGTGGCGCGCACGGCGTGCTCCCGCATGGCGTCCTGGGCGGCCAGGGAATCCTGGACCACGCCGGGGAGCGGGCCGTCGTCGCGAATGGACCCCGCCAGCACGTAGGGCACCTTGGAGGTGACCAGCGCGTGCATGATGCCGCTCTTGATGACGCCCTTCTCGACCGCCTTCTCGATGGAGCCGAGCGCGCGCACCCGGTTGATGGCGCGCATGTGGAGCCCGTGGCCACCGTCGGTGGGCTGGCCGGTGTTGGACATGCCGAGCGTGGTGCCGAAGATGGCCGCCTCGATGTCGTGCACCGCCACGGCATTGCCGGCCAGCACCGCCTGCACGTAGCCCTGGCGGATGAACCACTCGAAGTCGGCCCGGGCGCGGGAGTGCACCAGCGCCGGCCCGACCACCCAGAGCACGTATCCGCCCCGCCGCTTCTCCTCCCCGATGCGCGCCGCCAGTTCCTCGTAGTTGACCGGACGCTCGCGGCTCACCTCGGTGGACATGAAGCGGAACTCGTTGCCGCTGTGCGCCCCCGACAGGAACCCGGCGCTGTGCACGTACACGCCGGCGCTGCCGTCCTCCGCCTCGCCCATGACGATCTGGTCGCCCGCCTTGAGTCGGCGAGGTTCGGCGATCTCGAGGGCGTCGCCCCGGCGGACGATCACGCAGTCCATCCGCGGTCGGGAGGGCATGAGCCAGCGGCCGCCGCCCAGGTGGACGTAGGTCGGCAGGTTGGAGGTCGAGAAGAAGTCTTCCGGGAGCACGCCGTCGGCCGGGAGCGGCGCAAACCGGGCCGCGGGCGCGCCGGCGAACGGCGGCTTGGTGAAGTCGGGCGCGGTGTATCGTGGAGAGGCCATAGGAGGGGGAATCTTAGGGGTGACCGAGGGGGGATTCAAGGCGACGGCACGCGCCGCCCCAGCTAGAGCAGCGACACCGGATCCCGGTCGATCGACACCCGCGGCTCGCCGGACCCGGCCAGGCGGGTCGCGGCGTACCGCACCACGCGACCGATGACGCTGCCCTCCCCCTTGAGCGCCACGTGCCATCTCCACCGGGTGTTGATGCGCGCCAGCGGACACGGGGCTGGCCCCAGCACCGTGAGCTCCAGCTGGTGTCGCTCGGCGAGCGCCGCGGCCCACTCCGCGGTTTCCGCCGCCACGCGCCCCACCGACGGCTCGTCGAGGCCCGACACCACCAGGTTTACCAGGCCGATGGTGGGCGGATAGGCCGGCGAACTCCGCAGCGCCAGTTCCTCCGCCAGGAACCCCTCGGCGTCGTGCGCCGCCGCGCGCACCAGCGCGTGATGCGCCGGCTGCCTGGTTTGCACCACCACCCGCCCCCCCAAGCGGCCCCGCCCC
>DAOMFQ010000163.1:741-5324 GCA_035429905.1 Gemmatimonadales bacterium | reverse complement strand
GGGACGATGAGGTCAAGATTCTCTACATCGCGACCGAGGACGACGAAGCCTGCGCCGCCGGCGGCACCGCTCTGGCCAACACGCTGACCGCGCTGTACGCGACCGGCAACGTGGCCGGCGCCCCGGTCGGCTCCGGCTGGACCGCCACCTACCTGGACGCGACCGAATGTGGCGCCACCGAGCCCGTGCTCTGGGGCGAGCGCTTCGATTCGACCGGCACCGTCACCACCGCCGGCGTCGCCACCATCGATCCGACCACCGGCGACCTCGTCATCGCCGTGGCCACGGACTCGACCGCCGCACCCGCCGGGAACTAGGCCGGCGGTCGCCCGACCGAATCGGTCGAGCGCACGGAGCCCCGCCCGGGAGCGATTCCCGGGCGGGGCTTCTTGCGTCCACCACGGTCGGTCCCCCGTAACTATTACGTGAGGTGTGAAGTCCTAACCCTTGATATTGTAACGCGATCCACGCATCTTTCAACAGGGCCCCCAAGGGTCCGCCCGCTTCGACTTCAGGACGTGTGGATGATCCGCGTAAACGCAGTGCAGCCCGGTTCGCTCGGCGAAGAGCTCGGGTTGTCGGTGGGGACGGAACTGCTGTCCGTCAACGGACGCCCGCTCGAGGACTTCCTCGACTGGGAGTTCCTCACCGCCGAGGATGCCTTCACGCTCCACGTCCGGCAGGCCGACGGCGAAGAGATCGAGTTCGATATCGAGCGCCCGGAGGGGATGCCGATGGGGCTCGGGCTCGAACCACCGCGGATCCGCCGCTGCGCCAACCGCTGCGACTTCTGCTTTGTGGACGGACTGCCGACCGGCCTCCGGGACACGCTGTACATCCGCGACGACGACTACCGGCTTTCCTTCCGATACGGCAACTTCGCAACGCTCACCAACCTCAAGCAGCGGGACGTGGACCGGATCATCGAGTACCGGCTCTCGCCGCTGTACGTGTCGGTGCACGCCACCGACCCGACGGTCCGCCGGTGGCTGCTCCGGAACCCCACCGCGCCCGACATCCTGGAGCAGCTCCGCGGTTTTGCCGCGCATGGCATCCAGTTCCACACCCAGATCGTGATGTCACCCGGGGTCAACGACGGCGAGGTGCTGGTCCGCTCGCTGGACGATCTCTACGCCTTTGGAAGCGCGGTGCTGAGCGTGTCGGTGGTGCCGGTCGGCCTGACCGAGTTCAGCAAGCACCACCTGGTGCGCGAGCCCAGCGCCGCCGAGTGCGCCGCGGCGGTGATGCTGGTCGAGCGGCACGCCGCGGTGGCGCGGGCGGAGCGGGGTATCGCCTGGTGCCTCGGTGCGGACGAACTCTATCTCCGTGCGGGGCTCCCGCTCCCGGGCCCGGAGGCGTACGACGACTTCGACCAGGTGGAGAACGGCGTGGGCTCGGTGCGCTACCTGCAGGCGCGCATCCGGGAAGATGCCGGAGCACTGGCGCACCTCGCGGGCAAGCGCATCGCCGTGCTCACCGGCACCTCGATGGGTGCCCTCATGCCCCAGGTGCTGGCGCCGCTCGCCGACGCGACGGGGGCGTCCTTCGAGCTGATGGTGCTCGAAAACACCCTCTTTGGCCCCCGGGTGACCACGGCCGGCCTTCTGCCCGGCGCCGCGTTTCGCGCCGCGCTCCAGGGCCGCGACGACCTCGACCTGGCGCTGCTGCCGGCGGAAAGCGTGAACGACGACATGCTTTTCATGGACGACGTAGGGGCCTACGCCCTCCAGGCCGAGCTGCCGGTCGAGATCCGGTTTTCCCACCATTTCACCGACGCGCTCGCCGCCCCGGTGGCCGCGTGAACATGCCGACCGTGGCGGTGGTGGGGCGGCCGAACGTGGGGAAGTCCACGCTGTTCAACCGGCTCATCGGCGGACGCCGGGCCATCGTGTCCGACCAGGCCGGCACCACGCGGGACCGCCACTTCGGCGCCGCGGAATGGGGCGGCCGGCGGTTCTGGCTGGTGGACACCGGCGGGCTGATGCCCGACTCGACGGACTCGATGGACAAGGCCATTCGCCGCCAGGTGGACCTGGCGGTGGAGCAGTCGGACCTCGTGGTCCTGCTGGTGGATGGCAAGGAAGGACTGAACCCGGTGGACGCCGAGATCGCCGCCCACCTCCGGCGGGCGAAGCGGCCGGTGCTCCTGGCGGTGAACAAACTCGACGACCTGCCCGACACGACCGGCCACATGCCGTTCTACCGGCTCGGCCTCGGCGACCCGATCCCGCTCTCGGCGGCGATTGGCAAGGCAAGTGGCGACCTGCTCGACGCGATCGTCGAGCGGCTGCCGGCGCAGAAGGACGGGGAGCTCGACGACGCCATCAACGTGGCCGTGGTCGGGCGGCCGAACGTCGGCAAGTCGTCGCTCATCAACCGGCTGCTCGGCGAGGAGCGCCTCGTGGTGTCGCCCGTAGCGGGCACCACCCGCGACGCGGTGGACTCGGTCCTCACCTCGCACGGGCGGGTGCTCAACTTCATTGACACCGCGGGGCTCCGGAAGAAGGCGCGGGTCAAGGAGGACGTGGAGTTCTACTCGACCCTGCGCACCCAGCGCGCCATCGAGCGCGCGCAGGTGTGCGTGCTGGTCGTGGATGCCGCACTCGGCCTCCACACCCAGGACCTCCGGATCGCGAACGAGGCGTGGGACCAGGGCTGCGGGCTGATCATCGCGGTGAACAAGTGGGACCTGGTGAAGGAGAAGGACGCGAACACGGCGCGCCGCGGGGAGGCGGAACTCCGTGCGAAGGCGCCGTTCCTCGAGTTCGTGAAGTTCGTGTATCTCTCGGCCGAAACGGGCCAGCGGGTGCACCAGCTGCCCGAGGAAATCATTGCGGTCGCGGAGGCGCGCGAGCGCCGCGTCCCGACGGCCGAGGCGAACCGCGTGCTCCAGGCGCTGGTCCAGCATACCAACCCCCCGCAGAAACCGGGTGAGGAGGTCAAGCTGCTCTACGCCTCGCAGGTCGGCACCGCGCCGCCGGTCTTCGCCATCGTCTGCAGCCGGCCCGACGCGATTCCGGAATCCTACGAGCGATACCTCGTCAAGGGATTCCGCAGGGAATGGTCGTTCGAGGGGTCGCCGCTGCGGCTCAAGTTCAAGCGCCGCTCGGGGCGGAATCCATGACGGTGGCCGAAGGCGTCGCCCTCGCCCTGTCGTACCTGCTGGGCGCCATCCCCACCAGCTACCTGGCCGGGCGGCTTTTTCGCGGCATCGACCTCCGCCAGCACGGCAGCAAGAATCTCGGCGCCACGAACGTCTATCGCATCATGGGATGGCGGTACGCGATTCCGGTCGGCCTGTTCGATGTCATGAAGGGCGCGGTGCCGGTCCTGATGCTCGGCCCCGCGGTGAGCAGCGCGTCGTGGTTCCCGCTGCTTTGCGGGGTCTGCGCCGTTGTGGGCCACGTCTTCTCGGTCTTCGTCGGGTTCAAGGGCGGCAAGGGCGTCGCCACCAGCGCCGGCGTGGTGCTCGGCCTGGCGCCGATGGCCGTGGGCATCTGCCTGGTGGTCTGGGCGCTCATCGTCTGGGCGTCGGGCTATGTGTCGCTGGGGTCCATCGTGGCCGCCGGGGTGTTCCCGGGGCTGGTCTGGGTCCTCTATCCCGCGCGGCGTGAGACGATCTGGCTCTACGTGCTGCTGGCGGCGGTGATCATCTGGATGCACCGGGCCAACATCGCCCGACTCCGGGCAGGTACCGAGAATCGCTTCGGGAAGCACGGCAAGGGGCCCGGCGCCGCATGACCCGCATCGGCGTACTCGGCGCCGGGAGCTGGGGCACCACGCTCGCCGACCTGCTGGCCCGGAAGGGCCACGAGGTCCGGCTCTGGGCCTACGAGGCCGAGGTGGTCGACAGCATCAACCGGCGGCACGTCAACGACCTGTTCCTGGCCGGGAGACCGCTGGACCCGAAGCTGGTGGCGTGCTCGGACCCCTTCGAGGCGGTCGAGGGCGTGCCCCTCATCCTGTCCGCCGCGCCGAGCCACGTGGTGCGGGCCGTGACGGCGCCGCTGGAGCCGGGTGTCGGGCGGGACACCATCGTCGTGAGCGCCACCAAGGGCATCGAGGCGCCGGGTCTCTGCCTGCCGCATGAGGTGCTCTCGGAGACGCTGCCGGGGCGTCCGGTCGTGGCGCTCTCCGGCCCGAGCTTCGCCGCCGAGGTGCACGAGGGCCAGCCGACGGCCGTGGTGGCCGCGGCGCGTGACGCCAGGGTGGCCGCGGTGGTGCAGGAGGCGTTCTCGACGCCGAAGTTCCGGGTGTACTCCAACGACGACCTGGTCGGCGTCGAGCTCTGCGGGGCGCTCAAGAACGTGGTCGCCATCGCGGCCGGCATCCTGGAGGGCCTGGGCCTCGGCAACAACCCGCGCGCGGCGCTCATCACGCGCGGCCTCGCCGAGATGACCCGGCTGGGGCTGGCCATGGGGGCCCAACCGATGACGTTCGCGGGCCTGGCGGGCATGGGCGACCTGATCCTGACCGCCACCGGCGGCCTCAGCCGGAACCGGGCCCTGGGCCTGGCGCTCGCCAAGGGCGAGCGGCTCGCGGAGTACACCGCGACCCACCGGACCGTCGCGGAGGGCGTGAAC
>DAOMFQ010000163.1:0-731 GCA_035429905.1 Gemmatimonadales bacterium | reverse complement strand
GCTCCGCCACGGGGCTGGTCGAGCGACACGGCGTGGAGCTGCCGATCACGGCGCAGGTGGCGGCGATTCTCTTCGACGACAAGTCGCCGCGACAGGCGGTGACGGACTTGATGGAACGAACCCTCAAGGCGGAGCAGTGGCGGTGACACACCCACGGCCGACCCAGGAATTCTTCTCCATCGGCGAGGTCTGCGCGCTCACGGACCTCAAGCCGCATGTCCTCCGGTATTGGGAGAGCCAGTTCCGGTTCCTCAACCCGGCCAAGAACCGCTCGGGCAATCGCGTGTACAAGAGCCGCGAGGTCGAGCTGATCATGCTCGTGAAGCACCTGCTCTACAGCGAGAAGTACACGATCGAGGGCGCCCGGCAGAAGATCGAGCAGTACCGCCGTACCGGGGAACTGCGCGGCGCCGCCCGGCGGGCCCTGGGCACCGAGACGGTCCGCGAGCTCCGGCAGGAAGTGGACGACGTGCTGCGGATCCTCGAGGGACGGGCCGTGGCGGAGCGGCCGGACCGGGGCGAGGCCACCGGCTAGATGCACATCCTGGTCAGCAACGACGACGGCATCCTCGCGCCCGGCATCGGGCTGCTCGCGGACGCCTGCCGAAGCGTGGCGCACGTGACGGTGGTGGCCCCCGACCGCGAGCAGAGCGGTACCAGCCATTCGCTCACGCTGCACCGGCCGCTGCGTGCCTCACTCCGGCCCGACGGGGCGTACCAGGTGGACGGGA
>DAOMFQ010000162.1:0-5342 GCA_035429905.1 Gemmatimonadales bacterium | reverse complement strand
TGCTCCCACTTGTCCTTCCACTGCCCGCGCTCCGCCACCAGCCAGTCTTCGAACTCGGACTCACCCGGAACTCCGAAGCCCTCCAGCAGGCCACCGCCGACGAGCGCGGCGGCCGCCGCCCACTCCCCGGCCGCCTCGTGCCGGCTGAAGTCCGTCACGTCGAGCGTGATCGCCGCGGGGTCCAGCCGGACGGTCGTGGCGTCGGTCTGAAGCGAGGCCTCTCCGACCGCACGGCGGATGACCCGAAGCGCCTCATTCAGGGAGTGGCGCGCCGCCGACTCGGGCTTGTCACCCCAGAGGAGGCCGATCAGGTGCTCTCGCGTGCGGGTCTGCCGCGGGGAGAGTGCCAGGTAGACCAGGAGGGCGAGGTTCTTCTTCCAGAGCAGTTCGGCCGGCGGGGGCTCGCCATCCACCGAAAGGTCGACAGGGCCGAGCAGGCGACAGCTGATCATGGGCAACTCGCGCGGTACATCGAGTCCGCCGCGGCGCGGGGCGTCGCGAGGGAGGCGTCCGCGTTGCGCCAGAGCTGAAGCACCCGCGTGAGCATCGGGCAGGCCACGCCACGCTTCCCACTGGCGAGAAGCATTCTGGCGCGGGTCACCCGGGCGGACACGCTCGCCACGGCGTCCACTTCCATCTTCTGGGCTTCCATGACGGGGAACCTGTAGGTATCCGAATTCTCGTACCACAGGATTTCGCGCCCGGCAGCCTCGTGCATGCCGATCGCTTCGTACCACCGCGCCCGGGAGAGATGCAGCAGGCTTCTGCTGAAGATGTCCTGGCCGGGCGCCGGCGAGTCGAAGTCGAGCAGGGGCTCCGACTCGGCGAGCGCACCGCGCGGGTCGTCCGGGCCGAGCAGCATGGCGTGCGCGAGCCGTGCGAGCGGTGCCGCGGCAGGATCGATCGGCGCAAGCGGGGCCATCTCCTCGATGAGCCCGGCGGCTGCGGCCGCATCCCCCTGCTGCATCGCGTCAAGCGCCAACGTCCATCGTGCCCGGGTTGCGAAGCGCGCGCCAGCGGTTTCCGCCCGGAGCCACTGACGGGCCGCGTGTTCCTCGGCTTCGCTCGCCTTCCCCGCGCCGATCATGGGGAGCAGCAGTCGCCATTGATGCCGCTGGAGCTCCGCCTCGGGAGTCGCGAACAGCGTCGCCGCGGAATCCATGAGCGCCAGCCCCGGGGCCACACGGCCCCAGGTGAATTGCGCCAGCCCCTGGGCCTCGAGCCCGCTGGCCCGCTCGGCCGTGAGCAATCGCGACGCGATGACTTTGCCAACCGCATCCTGAGCCTCCGGGAGGTCCCAGGCGGCGCTGAAGCGGAAGAACTTGCCAAGCTGATTGATGTCCGCGTCCGAGGCATACCGCGTGAGGAGCCAGAGTTTGACGCGGGCCCGCCACGGAACCCAGCGGAGGTCGTACCCGAGTTTCAGGAAGTCGACAATCGGTGGCTCGCCCTCGACGCGAGTACCCAGCTCGGTCCGTGCGACCAGCCACCGATGGGCGGCGCCCCGGTCTCCGAGGCGGGTCTTGCCCCATACGAGGTGGTCGTAGGCCGGTGCCGGCGTGCCGCCCGGACTGGAATCGATCGCCTCTTCGAACATGCCCAGGGAAGTCGGGAGGCCCCTGCCGACAAGCGGGCCGCGGTGGAACAGGTCGCTGGCGAACAGGAGCGGCAGTGAGCCGCTGGCGCCGAACTCCGTCGTCAACGAGTCGAACGCCCGGAAGCGGCGGGGGAGGTCCATGTCGCTCATGGCGCGGACGAGGCCGGACTCGAGCGGCGGCAACCGATCGGCGCAACACCTCGCGAGGTCGGCAGCCTCCTGCCAGGAACTCTCCCGCGCCCAGAGCCGCGCGACCAGGAGCCTCCACTTTGCCAGGACGAAGGTGCTGTCGGCCTCGACGGCGTGTGCATATCGGTCGGCGGCGAAATGCCAGGCGTCCCTGTCGAACAGCGCCTCGCCCTGGAGGAACAGGCCGACCGCCTCCAGACTCCGGCTGGCGAGGTTCTTCAGGTCGGTACCCGGGCGGCGCCCGAGGGTGGTTCCGATGACGAACGCGGCAGAATCGCCGAGCGCGAGCGGGTCGGCTTCGGCTCCGGAGAGGCGAATGACGCGGAGAGGCCGGCTGCCCGAGGAGTCGGCCAAGAGGAGCAGGAGCCGCAGCCCATCCCCCCGGCGTTCGACCCTTCCCGACACCACCTGGTCAACGTCCCGGGCCCGCCTCATGGCGGAGGGGTCGTCGTCCGGAAAGGAGTCGCGCCACGCGGCGGCGTTGAGGAAGGCGACGCGGGACAGGTCGGGGAAGTGCTGGAGATTGATGTCGGTGTACTCTGCGACCCAGCGGCCCAGTTGGTCGGCGGAGTCGCCCATGACGGTGAACGGCAGTACCGCGAGCGCGCGATGGTCACTGGGGTGGCCGGAAGCGGGAACGAGGTCAATCGCCAGTTTGAGGAGGACCGCGGCGGCGGTGACCACGCCGGCTGCCGTCAGGAGCCGCTCCCGACGGAAGCGCGCCCGGTCGAAGACACGACGCGCCTCCCGCATCGAGCTCCACCGCCTCGACGGATCCGCGGCGAGTCCGCGCCGGAGCATTCGGACCATCGGCCTTGGCACGCCGCGCCAGTCGGCCGCCGCCGGCGCATCGAGCGCCTTCCAGCGCCGGCCCGACGCCGCCTCGTACAGGACGGCCGCCGCCGAGTACTGGTCCGACCGTTCGGTCACCGGCTCGCCACGCAGTTGTTCCGGGGCCATGTAGGCCCGGGTCCCGATCAGCGCGCCCTCCTCCGTGAGCTCGAGGGAGTCGCTCGCGGCGTCGTGGGCGATGCCGAAATCGCCGAGGAGCGCGCGATGCCCGACGAAGAAGATGTTCTGGGGCTTCACGTCGCGGTGGATGATCCCGGCGGCATGCGCTGCGGCGAGCGCCTCCACCAGGTCCCGCGCAAGGCGGAGGACCTTGTCGACGGGCAACGGCCCGGCCGCCAGCCGGTCCGCGAGGGTCTGGCCCTCGATGAAGTCCATCACGTAGAAGGAAAGCCCGCCGCGTTCCTCGGCCCGGTGGACGGGCACGATGTTCGAATGCTGCAAGCGGGCGAGCAGGCGGGCTTCGCGAAGGAAGCGCTCCCGGGCGACGGCGGTGGCCAGTTCGGGGCGGAGCACCTTGATGGCCACCGGCCGGTCCAGTCCCGCTTCCTGCGCGCGGTACACGATCCCCATCCCCCCGGCGGCGACCCGGCGCTCGACCACGAACTCCGGTGCGAGGGCGCGCCGCAACCGCTCCAGCAGTGGGTCGTCCAAGACGCCTCGTCGAAGATGAGGAGTGCTTCGGTACGGCGGTCAGTCCAGGGGGATGGGACAATGTTCAGCCCGCAGGCGGGCGCGTCAAGCGGCAAGATACGCCACGGCGCCGCCATCCGAGGGGAGGGCGGCGCCGGGGAAGGGGACGGCGTCAGCCGACGCGGCGGAACAACGCCAGTCCCGCCGGCAGCACCAGGAGCCCGCTGAGGGCGAGTGCCAGGCCATGCGGACGGTCGCCGCCGGTGTCGGCCGCGGCCATCTTGCTCAGCATCCCGTTGATGTCGGCCGGCGTGACAGGCTGGGGAATCGTCCAGTCACCCTGCACCCTCGACGGGACCTCGATCGAGTGGACCTTGCCATCCGCACCGATGCTGACCAGCGCCGTGGCACCGTGGTCGGCTCCCCCCGTCGTGAGCACCAGCACCCAGACGCCTTCCGACGGCCAGGTGCGACGCAGGGCGCGCACGAAGTCTCGCGAGGTGTCGGTGAAGGCGAGGTCGATGGTCTGGCGCTTCCCGTTCACGAGGCCCTCGGCCCGGCCCGAGAGCATCTGGCGGAGCGAGATCTCGTGGTGAAAGGTGTGCACCAGGAGGAAGGCGCCCCTGGTCGTCCGGTCGAGTGGATTGGCGGGCAGCTCGATCGAGATCCAGGGCGGGCCGGCGTGCGCCGGGGTGGCGGTGCCGACGAGTGCGCCGGCGGTCAGGACGAGCGCGGTGAGAAGCCGTGGGGTTGGCATGGCGGTGCCTCCTCGAAGGTGGAACGCGTGTGACACTCGTGCCACCTTCGATGCCGACCCCTACGGTTTGGTTTGGAGCTCCAGAGTAATCGTGCCCTTGAACGTCCGGGCCACGAGGTCGGCGGACGCATTGCCGCCGGAGGCGGTCAGCCCCTCGCCCCGGCCCTGATTCCTCGGCTGGACCGGGCCCTTCGTCAGCCGGTTGATCACCCGCCCCTCCAGCGCGGTCAGGTCGAGCGCGGCGTCGAAGCTGGCCGGGAGGCGGATGCTGATGTCGCCGGAATGGCTCTCGATCGTGTAGTTGCCGCCGGGCCGGAGCCCGGACTCGAACGTCAGGTGGCCGCCCACCGTTTCCATCCGACTCCGCTCGAGGCCCGAGAGTTGCGCCGTGGCGGCGCCACTCACCGAGCTGACCGAGGCGTCGGTCACCTCGCCGCGCAGGACGATCGTCCCGCCGGCCGTCTTGAGACGGACGAGCTCGGAGGTCACGTTCGCGTCGATTCCGCCGTCCATCGATTCGGCGGAGAGCTGCGCGATGCCGCCCGTCACCACGATCCGGCCGCTGACGCTCGACAGGTCGGCGGAGGAGGTGAGGCCGGACACGAGAATTTCCGCGCTCTCGGTCTTTACCCAGACCCTGGCTCGTGTCGGGACCCGCACCTCCACGAGGGTGCCCGGGAAGACCGCCTCCCCGACGGGCGGATTGACATACATCTTCACGCCCCCCGTTCCTCCGCCGAACAACAGCTCGCCGCCGCCTTTCGGGACCACCGCCGTCACGTCGACGCTGTCCCGGTCCCACCCGGTCACCCGGACGGTCCCTGCGAGGTTGGAGATCCGGACCGCGGCGTCGGGCGCGATGACCCGCCCCCGGCGAATCGGCGCCTGGGCCGCCCCCACCTCGGTGAGGCAAGCGGCAAGGAGAAAGAGGACGGACAGGTGGCGTCGCATCGATCAGCTCCGTGTCAGGCGCGTGGCCCGGTCCAGCAGGTCGAGTTTCTGGCGATGGGCGCCCCAGAGCAGGGCGCGCAGGTCGGCGTTGGCCGGGTCCGCCTCGAGCGCGGCGCGCGCCTCGGCAATCGCGGCGTCTATCAGGGCGAGGTTGCGCTCGAGGACGGCCACGGTGGCGGGCGAGAGCTTGTCCCGGCCCTCCGCCAGCACCCGTTCGAGGTCCTTGGCCGCGAGCACGTACTCCCGGTCGGCAGCGAACGCCGCGACTTGCGGTGGCACCTCGGTCACGGGAGAGTCGCCGGGCGCACCCGCGCGGGAGAAGCGGAACCTCACGCTGGTGTTCGTCTCCCACGACCTCGGCGTGAT
>DAOMFQ010000161.1:3793-5345 GCA_035429905.1 Gemmatimonadales bacterium | reverse complement strand
GGGCCAGCCGGTCAGCGAACAGCATGGCCGTTTCGTGATGGAGTGGGTGCGCCAGCCCGACGGGCGGTGGCTGATCCAGCGCTATTACCGCGTGCCGCTCCCCGCGGCTACCGCGAGCGGGCAATAGGTTCACGGCCATGTGGCTCCTGCTCGCCGCCCTCCTCGGGTTCGTCGTCCCCAACGGGTTCTTCCTGTACTGGCTCTGCTTCGAGTTCCAGGGACTGGGCCCCGTGTTGCAGGACCGGCTGGCTCTCGGCTTCATCCTCGATGTCGCGCTGGCCCTGGTGCTGCTGAGCGTGTACTTCGCGCGGCACCCGATCGGCCCAGTGCGCTGGCCCTGGTTCGTCATGCTCTCGCTCCTCGGCGGCCTCGGCTTCAGCCTGCCGCTCTATTATTGGCTCAACCGGAGGCGGCCAGAGCTTCCGCCGTGATGGACCCTGCGCCCTCGCCGTGCCGAGCGGCTTCACCTGATCACGATTGACGGCCGGAGCCCGGGGACCTGCGCGACCTGACCGCGCTGGCCGGGGCGCCTGATTCGGTCCGGAGGACCGGTTTGGCGGCGCGCGCGCCGGATCTGGCGAAATCCCCCACTCGGGCGTAGCATTTCCCGCTGACCAAGCCACCCCGGCTGGCGGCCCCTCGCCGGCTGGGGTTCGTCGTCCGCGGAGACCCGCCATGCACGCCAAGGGACTGACGCCGATCCTCAATGTCTCGAACATCCAGGAGAGTTTCGCCTGGTTCGAGCGACTCGGCTGGCCGAAGCGTTGGGACTGGGGCGACCCAGCGGATTTCGGCGGTGTCTGCTCCGGCGATTGCACCATCTTCCTCTGCCAGAACGGTCAGGGCGGACGGGGCAAGTCGGAGCTCCCGATGACCTTCGGGCCCGGGGGCAGCGATGCGGCCGACAAGGGCGCCTGGATGTCCATCTGGGTGGAGGACGTGGACGCCGTGCACCGGGAGTGTCTCGCGCAGGGGCTCGAGGTCACCTGGCCGCCGACCGACATGCCGTGGAATGTCCGCGAAATGCACGTCCGGCATCCCGATGGCCATGTCCTCCGGATCAGCCGCGGGATCCCGGAGTCCGGATAGCCGTACCGGTCCGCAGCCGAGGTGTCGATATCCCACCGCCCGATGGGGAGGACCCTGCCATGCACTCGCCCGCGCTTCCCGCTCTGACCCTGCTGATTGCCGACCCGCGGCGCCGCGCAGGACGTCGACGCGATGGCCCGCTGGACCGGCTACGAGGTCGTCCACTATCACGTGGTCGGCCAGTATTCCGGGGTGACCAGGATCCTGCTGGGCAGGCAGGGGCTCTACCGGGCCGCCCCGGTGCAGGACCGGGTGGAGATCGACTTTGACTGGAATCAGCAGGAAATGAAGGTGGTGGCCACGCCGGCCATCAAGAATTTTCCCGCCACAGTCGGGGCGCTCCAGCCCGTACAAGGCTGCCCCGCCGCACGAGTGGATGGAACGTACGAGATGGCCACCGTGACCGCTGTGACCGACATGGGCGGCACGATGCTCACCATCGCCAGCACCCGCAAATACCCGG